>JANXQG010000008.1 GCA_025356915.1 Planctomycetota bacterium
GCACGAGTTCCCGGGGTGGGCTTCGAGATACCGGACACATTGTTGGGTGGAACGAGTGAATTCCTTAAGTTGGTTCGCATGGTGGACTCGTTGCACTCGGCCCTACTCCGGTCCGATCGTCAACGCGGTCCCCTCGACCAGCGAATATCGCTTGAGCACGTCGGCAATCTGATCGAGTTGAATCGACGCGATCAGATCGAGATCCTCTTGTAGCGATCGGTACTCGCGGCGATAGACCCAGTCGCCGCCGACGCCGAACATCCGCGGGCTCGGCCGCTCGCTGGAAAGTACGAGTTGCGAGCGAACTTTGTTCTTCGCCTGCTGAAGCTCGGCTTCCGTGATGCCCTCGGCATGGGCCGTCTGGTAAACTTGCATTACCCGTTGGTAAACCTCATCGGCATCTTCCGGAGCACAACTGATCTGGGTGAAGAAGACGCCGGCCCCCTGATACTCGCCGTGACTCAACTCGGCCACTTCCGCGATCCCTGGATCAACGACTTCCCAGTAAAGCCGACTGCCGGAATCATCGCCCAGGATGATCGTAAGAACTTTGGCCGCATAACGATCGTCGTCGTGTGCCGCGGGACCGAGCGACATCTGCAAGAGATATTGCTGCGTGGCCGAGGCCCGTGTAAGCCGATGGAATCCGCTACGGGGCTGCGCCGGTTCGACAATCCTGGGACACTCGGCCGGTTCCCAACCACCGCAAGCTCGCCGGCAATCGGCAACCATGCGATCAAAATCGACCCGGCCGGCTGCTGCAAGCACGATATTGCCCGGGGCATAGCGACGGCAGAAGTAATCTCGCATCGCCGCAACCGGTAGTGCCTCAATGCTGGCTATCGTGCCCAGAACGCTACGGCCCAAGGGGTGATCGCCAAAGAAAGCCGCACGGCACTTCTCATCGGCCCCAAACGGCGGCTGATCCTCGAACATCTGGATTTCTTCGAGGATCACCTTCTTCTCGGTTTGGAAGTCGGCCTCGCGGAGCGAAGGGCGGAGGATGTCGGCGAGTACCTCCGTCGCCCGAGTTTGGTACTCCGGCAGCACGGGTGCGTAATAGACGGTCGTCTCCTCGGAGGTCCCGGCGTTGCCATGCGAACCGATCTCATCAAGCTCGCGGTTCACATCGTCGGCCGAGAGTGTGGGCGTGCCCTTGAACGCCATGTGTTCGAGAAAATGGCTTACGCCGGCGATTTCGTCGGTCTCGTCGCGGGCACCGGTCTTCACAATGAACCCCAGGGCCGTTGAGTAGGCCTCGGGATTACATTCGGCGACGATCTCCAATCCGTTGGGCAAAACGTGGGTAAGAAATTCCATGGTGTGGTTTGCGGGAAGGGATTAGGGATTAGAATAATTATCAACTTGCAATTCATCTGGCCCAACGGTCACAATCGTGAATTGCCCCGGCGGATTCTTGGCCAGATAGTCGTTGATGCTCTCACAAGTCAGACCGTCAATGATCCGCTCCAACTCGTCGAGCGTGCGGGCGTGGTTGATATGATACCACTCGCGGGCAACCGACGAGCTGCGAGAAAAACTCGACTCCTGCTGCATGATCAACTCGGTCTTGATACGGGCCTTGAGTCGCCGCAGTTCGCTGGATTCGATGCCTTGTGCGAGCCGCTTCAGTTCGCCCAGCGTCACTTCAAGCGTTTCCTGAGCCCGCTGGGCACTGCTGCCGGCATAGCAGAAGACGCCGGCATGATCCCGCAGCGTGTGGTAGCTGGCATAAACGCTGTAACACAGTCCGCGCCGTTCGCGAACCTCGGTAAACAACCGCGAGCTCATGCCGCCGCCCAAGGCCCCGACGGCACCCCACGCCTGAAAATAGTCGGCATGGCGATAAGGCGCGCTCGAGTATGCGATGCCGATGTGCGTCTGGGCCGAATCGTACGGCACATGCAGGTAACCGCCCTGAGCCGGCTGCTCGTCAAACGCAACACACTCGACCGGCTGCCAATTGCCGAGCAATGTGCCGACAAGTTCCTTCAGCGGCTCCCACTCTAGGTGGCCGGCGACGCCAAGGATAGTTCCCTGGGGCTGGAATTGCCGCTGAAAGAAACCGCCTATCTCATCGAGGCCGATCGTCTCCAGGGCCTCCTGCTCGCCCAGCGACGAGCGGCCCCAAGGGTCGGGATAATGGCGTCGGCGAAGCTCAATCATTACCTTTTCCGAAGGCTCATCTTCGACCGATCGCAGGCTTTGCAGCGAGTTCTGCCGACAGGCTTCCAATTCCTCAACCGGCAGTCGCGGCCGCTGCAAGACGTCGGCGAAGATCGCCAGTGCCGCGGGCAAGTTTTCGGCCAAGGTGGCACCGCCATACGAGACCAACGCACTGGAGACCGAGGCATGATGCTCGACACCCAGGTTGTCCAAATCGAGAACGAACTGCCGAT
The DNA here is from genome assembly GCA_025356915.1 of Planctomycetota bacterium. Lineage (GTDB taxonomy): Bacteria > Planctomycetota > Planctomycetia > Pirellulales > Thermoguttaceae > JANXQG01. Next base: position 2,400 of record JANXQG010000008.1, read on the forward strand.
TGTCGCGCGGCCCCGCTCCTCGGAGCGTCATTTCGCATGTCAGCGTGGCTAGCCCCTGTTGCGCAGTTGGTTCATTGACACAACCAGCCGGCACAAGGAACGAGAAGGCGGCCGATTGCAGCCAAGGCATCGGTTGGCCCAGAAGCACCAGACCGTTGGGAAAAACATGCGAGAGGATCGGGGCGGTCACGTAGATACCTTGGGGGAAAAGGCAAAAATTGAATGACGAATGACGAAGAGAGTCGGGGGCTAGGGGCTGGACATCAGAGACCTTTGATTGTAATTCGTCGTTTATGAGTAAACGTGCTCGACGGTCTTATAAACAGTTTTCACCGTCACGAAACCAACTCGCCGGTAAAGCCGCAGGGCACCTTCGTTCTGAGCGGTCACTTCCAGGTAGACGCGGCTGATCCCTGCGTGGCGAAAACCCTGCAATGCGTGGAAAAGCAGAATGGTACCCAGGCCGCCGTTGCGATGCTCCGGCGCGATGCCCAGATTCTGAATCGCCCCCAGCCCACTGGCATCTCGGATCCCCTGTACGGTGCCGCAGTACTCCGGCAGCTTTGAACTGCGGCCACAGGTCAAAAGCCAAGTCGTTTCCGGAAGAAAACCTGGCTTGCGGGCGATCTCGAGCATCAGACGACGACATCCGTCCAATTCTCCCAGGCAGGGGAAAACATTAACGTCGATCGCACCGCGAAAGCTCTGATACTTGGCCTCGGCGAAGGCGTCCAGTAAGGCCGGATTCCACCGTTCAAAACGGTAGCCATCGGGCACCCGCGAGGGAGCCAGACTACGACCGGCCAGCGAGATTTCCATCCGATATCGCTTGAAATACATAAGATTCACGGCCACCCGATCCGACCACGAACTCGGAAAATGCCAGTAAACGCCGCTGCAAAAGTTTCTGTTTTTCCGGAAACCAAAATCCAGATTCCCTCTCCCAAAAGAGAGAGGAGAATGAGTCTCTAAGTCTATCGGCGAACTTCCGAGGGGTCAATTCCCTGGAGAACCTTTCTCAGTGGCGAATTTTGGCAAGCTGCATCACAATGAACGACTTTTTTCAGCTCTTCCGGCTTAGGTGCAGTAGTAGGGTGGGGAGAGTGGGACGAGCGCAGCGAGCCCCACCAATTCTGTTGCGGTCCACTTTTGGTGGGGCTCGTTTCACTCTCCCCCACCCTAAGGGTGAATCTTCGATCCGGCCTACAGCGACAGCGAAGGCTCGATCCGCAGCACGATATCGAGTTTCGCCAGGGCTTCGAGTTGCGTGACTTTGAGGGTGCCGATGACCATTTTGACCGACTTGGCCTGCACCAGCTCGACAAAGCCGAGTGCCTTCAGCTTCCCTAGTACTTCGTTGTTCAGCGAGCCAAGTAACACGCGGATCTCAACGCGGCCGGCCTTGACCTCGATCTTGCCGAGCGTCAGGTTGCCGTCCTTGCCCTGCTTGGCCACCTTTTCGGCAAGGTCGAGCAGTTCGGGTGCCAGCTTACTCCGCAGCATCTGTTGTGCCGGTGCGACGTTCTCTACGTCGTCCACTTTATTTGCGAGTTCCTTTTGGTTTTTCACCAGCCGATCCGCAGCCGGTTCTGGCTTGGCCGGGCCACCAGTTCCAGGCATCCCCCCGCCGAAGCCAGATCCGCGGCCGAATCCCTGCATCGCACTCGCCCGACTCAGCGACGACTTCCCTTTTCCGTCCTTCCACCCCATCCCGGAATTCATGGCAGCTTGGCTGCGGCTACGGTTGCCGAAGACGCCCTCATAGCTTACGCCCTCGGGCATTTCCACAGGGACGGCGACGGTTCTGGCCTGTCCGCCTTTGGTAATGTGCAGTTCCTCGACGGCCACAAAACTGGTGAACTGGGTGAGTAACTGGAACCGAAGGCCCAGGCCGAGGATCTCTTCTTTTTGTGCCGGATTGGGCTGGCCTCGTTGCACGCCGGCCAAGTCCTGGTTCATTAAGTCCTCGACCTTCGCGCGCGCCCACAAGGGGGCCAACACATCATTTTTCGGCTCGTCGTCGGGGAAATTCACTTCAATTTTCCGCTCGAACTTTCCTTGGCCCGACTGGCCGCGGAGGGTGACCATGCCCTTGCCCGCCTGCTTGTACTGCCCTTTGATCACCACGGGCGTGGAACTGAACAGGTCAGGGATCTGCTGGGGATAGAGTTGGGTGACCTGGAGATCGCCGAAGTCGAGTTGCACGTCGGTGAGCACCGGCGTGCGGACGCGCTCGTAGAATCGTTCGGCCACGCCGATCGCATCTCGCTCATCGAGCACATATTGCACTTCGCCGCGGCCCGCCCGGGCCATGCCGTCCAGAAGGAAGCGGTTGATCGACCGGCCAATGCCGAAGGCGAAAACCCGCGCGGTGCCGGCATTTCGCTTGACGGCGTCGATGATCGCCATATCGTTACCCACAAAACCATCGGTCATGAAGCAGACGACGCGGACGCGGCGGGGATCGTCCTGGTAGGACAGACAGGCATTGATGGCTTTCATCATCTCGGTCCCGCCGGAGCCGTGGAGGCTGTCGAGAAATCGCAGGGCTTTCTCGCGGTTCTCGGCCGTGTTGGGCACCGGCTTGTCGAAACAGAAGCTGGTGTGGCCCGAGAAGGTCATGAGGTTCAGGGTGTCTTTTTCGTTCAATCCCTCGATGCACAGCTTCATGGCCTTCTTGGCCGTCTCGATGGGGAAACCCATCATCGAGCCGCTCGAATCGATCACGAAGTAGATCTCCTTGGGCACAATCTGTTGCTGCCGCACCCGTTTGGGCGGCTGGAGGATCAGGGTGAAGAACTTGCCGCGGGAGTCGGTGTGGGTCAGCAGCGCGTCGGCAATCTCATCGCCGGCCGTCTGGTAGACCAGTACGAAGTCCTTGTTCGGAAGAGTCTTCTGCTGCTTGAGCTTGACGATCGCACGGCTTTTGTCGGCCGTGAGATAGTCGATGTCGATGGCGTGCTGTCGCGAGTCGAGGCGTTGCAGCGGCAAGCCGGCATCCATGCGCACCGTGATGGAAATATCATGGCCGGCGCGCGTTCCCTCGGGCGTCACCGGCGGCGAAATCTTGTTGGCGTCAGGCACTTGATCGGTGGACGGTGCCCAGCCGGTCGTCGCCGGGCCGCTCGGCTGACCCGGCATGTAGCGGGGACCTACCACCATCGGGAAGCTGAACTGGTACTCGCCATCTTTCCACGGTAGTGTTTCGCTGTAGGAGATGGTGATTTCGACCTGCTCGCCCGGCTCGATGTTGGCCACGGACTGGGTGAAAATGTTGGGCCGCTCCTGATCCAGCAAGCTGGCAACCTTCCCCTGGGCCTTGGCGGTCTCGTAGATCGCACGGGCCTCACCCCGTTCCTTGATCTGGCCTTTGATCACCCGCTCGCCAATCCGCATGGTCATCTGATCCACTGCGGCGTACTGGGAGAGCGGGAAGACGTAGACGGCCTCGATCTTGTCCGGGAAGGGATTGTGGAACTGCTGGCGAACCGTCACGCGGGCGATGAAGCCGGATACGTCGGCGGTGACTTCGGTATGTTTCAGGGGACAGTTGCCCAGCGGTTTTCCGTTGGGATCCATAGCCTCCAGCCGGCCTTCACTGGGAACGGCCTCGATTTTCGCCTGAACCGTTGCACCTATTGCCCAAACTACCAAGCCCGCCAAAGCGGCACACAGAAATCGCCTGCTCGTCATAATAAAACGTCCTTCGGTTGAAAAATGACCTTGCGAGTCTCAACATATTACCACAATCACTCATTGAGACAACGGCGCGGCCAGTTTAGTTCCGCCAGCGTAAGAATAAAAAATTTTCCTGCGTTGCAATCGCGGGCCTTTTCGGCTCAAATAGAATGGAACTCACCCCGATCCTCACGGATGTTTCAGGAGCCATCTCTCTCGTGTCCAGTCCTGCGGTGCAACCTATCTTGGCGCTGCTGACCTACCCGGTCGGCGGCAACCCCATGCAATATGTCTTTGAAAAGGCATTCGCCCACCTGAATCTTGACTGGCGATTCCTGAGTCTGGAGGTCGTACCGGAAGGTTTGGCCGACGCCGTGCGCGGGATGCGGGCGATGGGTTTTCGCGGTGGCACGGTCGCCGATCCCCACCGCCGGACCGTCCTCCCGCTGCTGGACAGCACCACCGATACGGCCGCCCTACTGGGCAACGTGAACCTCGTCGTCGGCGAAGAGAACCGTTTGCTGGGTGACAACACCGAAGGCCGTGGGCTGGTCGAATCGCTCCGCCTCATGACCGACCCGGCCGGCAAGCGATGCCTGATCCTCGATGCCGGCGAACTAGCCGTGGCCGTGGCCGTGGAATTGGCCTCGGCCGGAGCCGCCGAAGTCCGCATTGCCGATCGGTCGGCCGAACGGGCCGCTGCTGCGGCCGGGCTGCTAAGCGGCAAATTTCCGGTGGTCGTGTCGTCGTTGGTTTGGGAAGGCGGTTTTCATGTGCCGGAAGATATCGACGTCTTAATCCACGCATTGTCGCTCGAACCGCACGATGCCAAAACGCACCTGCCCGTCGAGATGGCTAGTCTTCGTCCCGAGCTGATCGTGGCCGACCTGGCCGTCAATCCGGATGAAGCATGGCTGCTGCATGAGGCGGCCGCGCGGGGATGCAAAACAATCGATGGCCTCGGTGCTTTGGTCTCGCAAATGGCTGTCGATTTCCGTCTCTGGACCTTGCTCGATCCCGATCACCAATTGATGCGTGAGGCGGTGGAAGAGTTTTTGGAACTGTAGCGGCAGTTTATAAGTAGGGCGGATCATGTATTTCCGTGATCCACCCACCCTGCGGTGAAAAATGCAAACGCACGATCCTCCTGGACTATTCATTACCGGTACCGATACAGGCGTAGGAAAAACCTACATCACCGCGCTCATCGCACGAACACTCGCGGCTTCCGGACGTCGCGTGGGCGTTTATAAGCCAGCGGCCAGCGGATGCAACCGCGACGTTCAAGGCCGCCTAGTTTCTGACGATGCCGTAATCCTTTGGGAAGCAGCCGGCAGACCGAGTGACCTAGAACACGTCTGTCCACAGCGTTTTGCCGCCCCTTTGGCCCCGCATCTGGCCGCCCGGGCTGAAGGCCGCGAGATCAACGCCGAATTGCTGTGCACCGGCGTGGACTACTGGCGCTCACATTGTGACATTGTGCTCGTCGAAGGGGCCGGCGGACTGATGTCGCCGCTGGGTGACAACGAGTACGTGGCCGATCTGGCCTGCGATCTTGAATTTCCGCTGATTGTCGTCTCGCGCAATACTCTCGGCACGATCAACGCCACCCTACAGACGCTAATCGCGGCCTCTGTCCATCGCGGCGGCATGGAGGTTGCCGGTGTCGTGCTCAACCATCCCGCGCCGCCATCGGCCGACGACATCAGTCTGGCCAGCAACCGCGCCGAGCTTGCCCCACGCTGCACCGCGCCGCTGTTGGCCGCCGTGGCGTTTGGGGCCAAACGGTTTGACTGCGCGGTCGATTGGTTTGGATTGGCAAAGTAACGAGTCCCAAACCACCCTCTCCCCCTGCCCCTCTCCCGAAGGGAGAGGGGGGGCTGGAAATCCTCTTCCTTGAAGGCTTCTGGCTATTCAAATAAAGCGGAGCCGATGCGAATGATCGTTGCTCCTTCCTCGATGGCAATCTCGTAATCGCCGCTCATGCCCATCGAAAGCTCGTCCATGCGAAGATGATCGGGACAGCTTGCTTGCAATCGGTCTCGAAGGGTTCGTAAGTTGGCAAAATCGCGCCGGGCTTCGTCGCCTCCGCCTTCCAGTCCGGCCATGCACATCAGGCCGCGAATTTCGATATGCGCAAGCTCGATCAACTTCGGTAGAAGCGGTTCAATTTCCTCGGGAGTAAAGCCGTGCTTGGCTGATTCGCGAGACATATTCACTTCCAACAGGACCGGAATTTTTCGATCCATCTTGCCAGCCGCGCCGTCAATGGCCTCGGCCAAGCGGAGACTGTCCAACGAATGGATCATCGTCGCCAGCGGCAGGGTGCGCTCGACCTTGTTGCGCTGGATATGCCCGATAATATGCCATCGGATCGGTAGATCGCGCAGTTCGGCGGCCCGATTCCAAAGTTGTTGCGGCCGGCTCTCGCCTAGATCCGTGCAGCCGGCGGCAACCAAGGCTCGAATCTCTTCCAGCCCGACGTATTTCGTGACGGCCACCAACCGCACGTCTTCTGTCCGACGACCGGCACGAGCGGTGGCTGCGGCAATGCGGCCACGGACCGTTGCCACGTTTTCATGTAATCGTTCAGGCAAATTATTCGCCTTCCACATGGACTATTGCACGCACGGCGTTGGCCAAAACCAAGCACGAGTTGTTTCGCTGGGCTAGCCGCACCAATTCTTCTGGCCCAGCCAGGGGAATCATTTCCAAATCTTCAACCAGCCCGGGGTCGAGGCGACTGAGCAGGTAAATGCGGTTGGTTTCCAAAACGCGGGCAAGTTGCAGTGCGGGCAAAGCGTCGCGGGGATTGTCGCGGCGGATATGCCGCACAGCCTCTTCGCGAGAAGGTCCCCCGATCAGTCGCTGCAAAGCAGACCCCGGTGCGGCCGCCAGGTCGCAGCAAACGGCAATCGCCCCGTCCTCTTCGACCACACGGGCTGCGCTCTCCAGTACGTGCCCCAGGTTTTCCCAGGTCTGTTGTCGTTCATCGCCTTCGATCGCCGCGACAACAAGCTTTGCCCGCTGTGCGACGGATCGTTTCCAGACAGCCCGATAAAGCTCGCGACATTGCCGCTGGACCACGTCGCTTTGACCGGCCAGCGCGTGCAAGATGCCATCGCCAGCCGCTGGCACGACTTGTATCGAGAAGTTCACTCCGAGTAACCAGGCGACGTGGTTCACCTCATGCTGCAACTCGCGATGGTACCCATTGCCGGTATGTCGATCGTGTTTGCGGAATCGTGCTTGCGTGTGCTGATCGGAATACTCTGGATAGATGATCGAATGGATGCCAAAATAACCCGCCGAATGTTCGCGTTGCACGCAGCCGACCGGCAGCACGACGTCGGCATCGGTGAGGAGGCGATTGAGGAGGATCGGCTCGCCGCCTTCCGAAGCCGCCAGATAGGCCAAATTCCGGCGATTCGTCGGATCGTGGGTTAGAAGGCGAATTCGCTCTGCTGCTGGGCTAGGAATCAACCGTAGGGGATTTTCTATACTCGCAGGCTGGGGGCCTACGCTTCGTGGAACGTCGGCTTCGTTCTGTAGGATCGTGATTCCATCAAGAGCGATGCCGGATGCTATCAGAGACTGCACGACAGCGGCCATAATCTGGGCAACCTGCGGCAACCCGGAACCCAGGGCAACGACGACGCGGTCGCCCGGAGTGGTCGTTTGGGCCAGCGCGGGATATTCCAGCGGTTGCTCCAGCGCAGCGGCGACTGCGACGGCTGGATCGGCCAGCGGCACTCCCTGGGGTGTGTCGCATGGTTCTAAAGGCACTTCCGTGGCAAATTGTAGGGTGACCGACGAATCGGTTCCGTAACGCAAAACGGTCATTGGGGAAAACTAAGTAAACAGGGTAGTTGGTTTCTGTTGCGGAAAAGCCTTTCATAACCTTCCCATTATCGCTGCTTTTCGCGAGCGGTCAAGAAGTCGAGCTTTACCTGGTGACTGAGTTTGAGAATAATGGCATCCGAGTGGTTGAAAAGCGGTGGCAAGCCATCGCACTCCAAATTTCCATCGAAATGTAGGATTCTACGATGACTCGTTGCAATGTCGGATTGTTGATTTTCATAATGGCTATTGGTCTGGTGCAAGTGGTCGGTTGCGACAAGGCACCCGACACATCCGCTGCGGATGCCAAGGCGGCTGGACCAGCCAACTCGGCAACTGTGGACGTCAAAATGTCCGGCGCGCCGGTTTCCGGCGTTCCACTGACGGCACAAGGCGTGCTTGAGAAGATGGCTGCCGCCTACAAGAACGCATCGAGCTACGAGGACTTTGGCACCTTGGAGTTTCGCTCGGACCCAACGCAAGAGCGTAGCGACACCCGCGTCAGCTTTTCCGTAACGCTTCAACGGCCCAACAAACTACGAGTTGAGTTCTTCAGTGGTAAGGTGATCTGCGATGGTAAGCAGTGGTGTGCCTTCTGCGACACCGTACCTGGACAGGCCGTGCTCCGCGAAGCCCCGCCCAAACTCAGTTTGAGCCTTCTTCAGGCCGATGACTTGCTCTATTCCGCGCTGAATGGCGGCGGGCAAGTGCCGTCACCGCAGTTCCAACTGCTCTTGGAAGACAATCCAATCAAGAGCATGGTAAATGGTTCACGGGATATCACTCTCGACGAGCCAGGTCGGCTAGGTGACTTTGAATGTTATCGCGTCCGCGTGAATTTGCCGGAAGGATCGCAATACCTCTGGATCGATCAGAAAACCTTTGCATTACGTCAGTTCGTGGTGCCGATTACCAACGGCCCCCAACCGACCGAAGACGGCAAACCGTCCAAGCCGCTCTGGCTCGTATTTAATCTCGAGCGAGCACGCCTGGGAGGCGATATCGATCCGAAGGCATTTCAGTTTGACATCGCCGACGGCGTGAAAAAGACGCGGGCACTCGTGCAAACGGGGCCTTATGAACTACTGCGCCAGAAATTGCCCGAGTTCAAGTTTGTCGATCTCCAAGGCAAACCCTGGAGCAGTCAAACGCTTGCGGGCAAGGCGGCTGTGATCCACTTTTGGCGAACGGATGCCACGGAGGGGGAGCCGATGATTCCAATGATCGAGCAGTTGTACGCAAAATACAAGGACAACGACAAGGTGGCTGTGCTGGCCGTAAGCCTCGACCATCCGGACACTCCGGCAAAAACAATCGAGGATGCGGGAAAGCAGTTGAAAATGACCTTGCCGCTTTTGCGAGACAACGGCATGGAGGCCCGCGAGCGGCTGAAGATCATTGGGCCACCAACCACGCTCTTCATCGACGCCAAAGGAGTACTCCAGGATTGCAACTTCGATTTCAGCCAGGTAGCTGCGGCGGCGGCACCCCGCAAGCTGGAAAGGCTTCTGGCCGGCGAGGATCTTGCCAAACAGGCAATCGAGGAGTTTCAGCAGCGATCCAAGGAGATTGAAAAAGGAGTCGATATGCAGTTTTCGGGCGAGGCCCTGACCACTACGGTGCAACAAGTCAAAGCCACGCCTGCGGCGGCTAAGAGCGAACCGACGAAGCTTCTCCTGAAATCGCAATGGAAGTGCACCGCTGTTCATCCGGCTGGAAACATCTTGGTTTCCCAGGAGCCTGGCGGCGCGCCGCGAATTTTCGTTATCGACGGATTCAGGTCGGTGAGCGAACTCGGCGTGGATGGCAAGCTGGTCGCCAACTACAAATCGAAGATCACCAATGACGAGTTTTTCATCAATTTGCGCTCGGCCGTGGGGCGCGATGGCAAGCGGTACTTCGCGACTTTTGCTCCCACGGAGCAGCGGTTCCATTTGTTCGACGAAAAGTTCAACCATCTGTTAAGCTATCCGACCGACGCCTTGGAGAATCGCCATGCGGGTATCGGCGATGTCGAACTGGGCGATCTGAACGGTGACGGCGTACTCAATGCCTTCGTCGGTTTTGCCGGCACGGTCGGCGTGAAATGCGTTTCTTTGCAGGGCACACTGATCTGGTCCTGTCGCAGCAGCCTATTCAACGTCAGTCGCGTCCTACCCGGTCCGGCCGATGGCCAGGGGCACCGCGAATTGTACTGCGTGAGCGATGGCAATTCGCTGGCCATGCTCGACGCCAAGGGCCAGTTGCGCGACGCGGCAAAAATCCCCGGCGGAGGAATCTTGCGATCGTTAATGCGCGCCGATCTGATCGGCAGCGGCCAGGAGAGCTGGTGCAGTGTTGCATTCTCGCCCGACAGCCAGCAAACCAGTGGGCAATTCACGGCCATGGGCCTCAGCCCCAGCGGCGAGGTTCAGTGGAAATATGCTCTACCCAGGGGGACGCAGCAGGCAGTCGAATCAGTCGTCGTCGGCCGGCTCTTACCCGGCACGGCGCGCCAATGGCTCTTGCCGGGCAGCGACGGTTCGATCCACATTCTCGCAGCCGACGGCACACCGATCGACCGATTCAACTACGGCGAGCAAGTCAGCGGCTTAGCCACGATAGAGATCGACGGCAAGCCGGTACTCTTGATTAGTTCGGCGAACGGTGTGGAAGCACTGCGGGTGGAACCGCATAGGGAACAGCAGTAGGGCGGGGAGAGTGCAACGAGCCCCCATACGAACCAACTTAAGGAATTCACTCGTTCCATCCCACAATGTGTCCGGTGCCTCGAAGCTGGAAACTCGTGCCCATTCATTTCCTACGCCAACGGCGTTCTATCCCTTCGGGATACAAAGATCCCAAATTGGACAATGATACCCAAAATCCTTAAGTTGGTTCGTATGGG
>JANXQG010000020.1 GCA_025356915.1 Planctomycetota bacterium
ATTTCCGGCGCTGGTGGTCTTCATGCCCTGTGCGCCAACGAGTAGCGACCACGAGGCACCGGCGGCGATGTCGATCGCGCCACCCTGCGGGCCCACTACACTGAGGCGCAGGTTGCCCTCCACGGGAAGATTGATGCCCACGTTACCCTTGAGGTCCATACCGACGTCCAAACACGTGAACGGCGCGACGGAGGACGTGGAAGCATTGGGTAGGACGAACCAACGAGAACGGAACCTGAATGGGCCAGTGACGGGGCCGCCGGATCCAGCGGTACCGATGGGCACCAAGTCGGGCGCCCCCTGGTCATTAACGACCGTCGTACCCTCACGGTGGTCGACGATCGGTAGCAACGAAGGCATGCCGGCCGCTGGGCGTACGGAGATGTTCCGTACATACTCCTTGCCCATCACGGGGCTACCAATGTTGCGAAACGGCGTGGTGGGCAGCTTGGACTCCGGGCCACCGAAGTACGCTTCGAACGCAGCGTTCACGGGGCTGCGCTTGATGAGGCCGAAGCGCTCCTGGTCTGTGAGGCCGGGGATACCAACCTGACGACCCGACACTTCACGTATATGTGTGCCTGTGTAGGCAACTTCTTCCAGCCGGTCTTGGTTGATGTGGTGTCTCATCAGACCGCTGCGCATCTCTAAGTTACCACGGCGGTCCGCGTAGATCTGCCCCTGATTCGTGCTGGCGATTTCGATCTCACCGACGTACATCTTCCGACGCATCGAGGTGGGCAGCACGGCGTCGGTGCCCTCGCGTTCGGTTGCGAACGGGGAATCACGATAGTATCCGATGGCCACGAACGTACGGTCTTCTGCGCGCTCTGCGATGAGCAGAGAAGCTCCGGTCTCTGGGTAGCAGCGAATCCAGCTGTTCAGCGAAGTGTAGGGATGCGGTACGCCAACCGTCGGCGTACCCGACGTGTACGCTTCCACGCCCATCATGTCGTTGTCGGTGTTCACCGTAGTGACGGTACCCGACACCGGACGTGTGCGGTAAGAATCCGAGGTATCGGGCTTCAGTAGGTCGTCGATTAACTTGCCAACGTGAGCCATCATCCACCTGACTTATTGTACAGCGCAGACAGCATCTGGTCTAGCGTTTGTCCATTTTGGAAGCGTTTCTCTAGTTCAGATATTGCCTGGGTGTCGCCTGTCTGACACTTAGCCACCAGGGACGGCGAGTTGCGAGCTTTGATTCTTGGCCAGAATGTCTTGTTGGCTTCGTCAAGAATGAACTCTCCTAGTGGCTGGCCTTTCGTGGAGTTACCATGCATGGCTACGCCACCGATCACCGGCACCGACGTACCTCCAGAAACGCTGACACTTGTCGCCGCACCGACGGGCACACCCTTGAAGTCAACCGGCTGCATGCCCTTCCCAAGGGCGAGAAGCGTGTCGACCTGGCCAGAGTTACCCATCGAGTAAGCTGCCTTGTAGTAGGCGTCGATGCTGAATTTTCCTAGGTCCATGTCGGTGTACTTACCGTTAGCGTAAGTCGTAATGTTATTATTGGCGTACTTGTCCAACCACATACGAAGGGCTTGGGCTGACAAAAGCACGTTCACTCTCGGTGCAGCGATGATGGCCGTCAACGGATCCGCGGCCATATCCTCTTTCGTGTATTCCTTCAGCGCAGTATCCATGCTGCCGTGACCGTTAGCTGCTGCCATAACCTCAGATGCCTTGCCGTGCCAGAATTTAGCTAGCGACACACCGCCAACAACGTTTCCCTTGAACTCCGTCTGGGAAGCATCAACGACGCGTACGCTCACGAAAACGCTATCGTAGGTATCCTCATTTTTGCGATGCCATAAGTGTTTAAGTGACCACGTAGCTCCTGTGGATACAATCATCATATCTTGAATTGGCTTATTGTACTCGCGTATCAGCTCATTGTTTCCAGTCAATGCCTTTGGAGCAAAGTCGAACAAGGCTTTCTCGAAAAGTATCCAATTCGTACCTGCACCGATGTCACCAGTACCGTTAGGAGTCAGACGGTCACTATTGTAGTGTCCACCGCATTCGTGCTTAATGTAGCCGCACAATACAGCCTCCTGGATTCCAAACTGGGCTGCTGCTTCCTTGGTAAAGTCCTGGATCTTGTCAAACGGAGCAGGTAGATTCACGTTTTGTGCTTGTGTGTCCGCGGCAACCTTTGCTTCATTGGTGGCGCTACGCTTGAAGAACACGAATTTGCCAATGTCCGCGACAGGCTGGCCCGTGCTGGTCATCGTGGCGCCAGGGGTAACGGCGACCAGTTGGCCCGTTAGAGCATTACAGACCCGTGGGTCCGCATATGGAGTATTGGGATCATAGTTGGCGAATCCAGTGGCACCACCGGTGGGGTCTGGGATCTCCCCAGCAAGGATGGATCGTGCCAAACTCGTACTCTCCGAGTCCACCCATTGCGGATGAGAAGCTGCGGCGGCGCTAGAGATCGACCCAGGTTTCAAGTTGTTGACGTTGCTGTTCGCACCAGCGCCGTTAAGAACGGCCCAACCGATCGCGTTCTTCTCGGTAGTCGAGGAGTTTTTACCGCGTGTCTGGGATGCGATCACCGCCCCCAGGTTGAAGATGTCGATAGACGAGAAGTTGCCAGCTTTGCCAGCCCCGCTCTGGATCTGCTTCGCCGCATCGGACCCGATGGATGCCAACGCGTCAACAGACGGACCGCTACCTAGCGATATACTCGGTTGTTCTACAGAGCGAAGTGACGCGGAGGCAGGCGGGTCGCTGGCGCTAACGATGCCCGAGGTACCCGTGATGGCCCCGCCTGGTAGGACGTGCGCGGCTCCCGTCAAAGCAGCTGCCGAAGCGTCCTGCTTGTTCGAGAACGCGGTCCCCTTGGCGTCCATGGCAGCCTGCTGTGCTTGCTGGCCAGCGTCCACCTGTGCCCCCGTGCTATCAAAGGACCCAAAGTCCGCGACATTGTAACGGTCATACCCAGATGGGAACGAGGCGCTTGGGTTTCCTGTATCTCGGACAACGTTGGCATCCAGCTGAGCTTTGTGGGAAGCGGCTGAAGTAGAGTTGTTGTTAGCCGTAAAGTCAAGGATATTCTGTCGCTCCAGTTTGACACGTGCAGCCTTAGAGGCCGTTAGGTTACTGGCACCACCGATGAGGCCAAAGCTGAGGGGTTGATGGGCGCCTCCGGTCATGTAGCGACGCAACCCAGTGGTGTCGATCTGGCGGGTGAATCCGGTCTCCATCGAGGTCGTGCAAGCCCCGAATACAGTCATGGCATGCGTAACCGTACCTGTAAGCGATATACGGTCTCTAGGCACAAACTTGATCGGCTTATTGGGCAAGATCCATGGGCGCCATCCAATGTCCAAGTTGGATTGTTCACCCTCCAGAACAGCCTTCTGAAAGGCAGCGATGGCCAACTTGTCGAGCAACACCCTGTCTTTAATGAAAGGGTAAGAGATCGTCTTAATGCTGATACCCAGACGACTTATCATGTTCGGAGAGTATATTAGGGCATTCGGAGCCGGCGTCCATTCAGAGATATGATCAGTGTTAAAGTTCGCGTTCGCTGTAATGGTACCAACGGCACGTACACCCGTGGGCACGTCTCCGGCCTCCTCGTCCAGAGTGGACGATAAGGCGTGGTAGTCCACGGTCAATACGTCCTGCCACGGTCCAAGGTCTTGTGGCTCGAAGTCGTAGAACGGAAATTCAAACACGATGTCGCCGACGCCGGTCACCCACCATCGGTAGTCGACCATCGTGGCGAACTCTTGAATCATCTGGTCGCG
>JANXQG010000037.1 GCA_025356915.1 Planctomycetota bacterium
CACGGCCCTGCCCTACGCCAAGGGCTTCAATGGCGAGCTGTTTTCCCCCACAAGGGGGCTGGGGAATGTAGCTGGTCGCCGGCAGTTCAGGGCCGTAGAGAAGTGGAAATTCAGCGGGTTAGTGAAGAGCTGGTCATCGCACGACACAACGGCATCGCCTGGGTTCATTGCACAAAAACCGTGCCGCAAGCCGAGGACAGGCCCGTTTACGAAGGAAGTTTGAGTGCACTGGAGGATCTGTGTAAAATATTCGGCAGCGTCAACGTCCGGTTCGATCAGGTGATTCGCACGTGGATTTACTTGGGCGGGATTGTCGAGAACGACGGACCGGTCCAGCGGTATAAGGAACTCAACCGCGCAAGGACCGACTTCTTTCGCGATATTCACTTCCTCAATGGTCGTGCTTCCGCTGGACAGAACGGGCGGGTTTATCCGGCCAGTACGGGGATTGGCACAACCGGTCGCGGCATTGTCCTCAGCGCAATCGCTTTCGTTTCTGATCGCAGCGACATTCGGGTTGTGCCTCTGGAGAATCCGCGGCAGACGGCGGCCTACGATTATGCTGCTATTCATAGCCCCCAAAGCCCTAAGTTTTCCCGTGCAATGGTTTTGTCGTGCGGCACGTACACAACCATTTTTATCTCGGGTACGGCGAGCATCACCCATTCACAAACCTGTCATCTTGGCGACGCCGCCAAACAGACCGAGGAGACGCTCGACAACATCGCCGCCTTGATTGCAGAAGAAAACCTCGCCCGGCATGGTCTGCCGGGGCTGGGAACGTCGCTTGCTAGCCTGGGGGTCGCACGCGTCTACATCAAGCGGCCGGAAGATTATGTGGCCGTCCGTGCGATTTGCGAGAAACGGTTGGAAAAAGTGCCGACGATTTACGCGATTGCCGACGTCTGCCGGCCCGAGTTGCTGGTCGAGATCGAGGGCGTGGCGTTTTCTCGGCTGAGTATGTCGGGCTTTCCAGCCTGACTTCGTCCGGTGTACTGTCAGGCTGGAAAGCCTGACCTACGGAAGAATAAAAATGTCGGTATCGTCGTTGGCTGCGGTTCTTCTGACTGCCGTCCTTGGTCCGAACCAGTTCCGGTCACGCCCGTTCAGCCATTTGAGAGTCTCGCTGATCGGACTCCCGCGGGCAAGATCGACGAACTGGTATTCGCCCGCTTGAAGAAGCTTGGGCAGCAGCCTTCTCCGCTTTGTTCTGATGCCGTCTTTGTGCGCCGCGTTTACCTCGACGTCATCGGCACTCTGCCGACTGCGGGGGAGGCACGGGATTTTTTGCTCGATCACAGTCCTGTCAAGAGGGGAAGGAAGTGGCATGCGACGGCAGTTTCCGCTTCCAGGGCTCGCTGCGCTCTCCCCACCCTGCAATTATTCGCGTTCCGCACCCAGAACCGGAAGAGCCCAAAAATAGCTTTTCAAACATCTAGTGTCAAATATCTAGTAGCTTTTCTAATCGATCCAAGCTAAACTAGATAGGAATAAACTCTCAGATCATTGTTCACGCCCGGCCGAATTCCTGGTGCCGTGCGTGTGTATTAACTTTAGGCTCAAGCGGAGTCAAATTCATGGCTTTCATATCCAGTTGTCCGAAGTGCCAGAAACAGGTTCTTGTTCCGGAAGGGACGCCCCTCGATGCCGTGGTCCAGTGCCCGCTCTGTTCGGGCGATTATTTGTTGGGCGAGATCCTCGCATCAGGGCCGCCGGCCCTGATTGTCGTTCATCCGGGTAGCACGGAAGCAACCGCCTTGAGTGCCGCAGCGACCACGACCACCCCGCTGGGTGAGTTTGTTCCGGCAGAGGCAATCGCGGTCCCGGTGCCCGATTCGACCGAAGGCAGCATTTTTTCGGCCCATCGCGTGGAACCCTCGTCGCACGATGCCGATGCACTGCTGTTTGAAGGCGACGAAGTGCAGCTTTCGACGCCTGCGGACCACCTGGAGCCTTTTGGGCACGATGATCGCCTGCAAGCGGACGGGGCAACACGGTTTGTACCTAGCCCAGAAGCCGCTAGTGAAACCGATCGCCCTATCGAACTGCCGGTCGGGCCTTTCGGCGAACCTTTCGCCGCACCGCTGTCCGATGAAGGTCACGATCTGGCAGCCGAGCCTGCCGATGGCGGCGCACCTTGGGGTGGCGCATGGGGCGGATTTAAGGATGAGGCCGCACACGAGGAAAGTGGCACCATCGAACTGGCCGAGCCAGACCAAGACGAAGGTCTTGAAGACGTCGACTTCGCCGATATCACCGGCAAGCCCGCGCCAGGTTCGGCGTTTGCCGGAAGCCCCGCCGATGCCGCTGTGGCGGCTGAACCTGCCAAGAAGAAGAAACGCAAGCGGGAAGCCAACCCGGTCGTCCGTATCATCGGCATTATTTTCGCAGGTCTCTTGGCATTGCCGTGCGTTTATGGAATTGCAATTTTGACGAACACGAAGATGGACTTCCTTCCCAGTTGGCTTCAGTTCAATAAATCCGGCACTCGCGCGGATGCACCGAAGCCCAGCGGGCAGTCCAACGCTCCCGCGAACGGTCAAACGCATGCCAATGTCACTCCGTCAGTTCCCGACGCGAACAAGCAACTAGCGAATGGCAACAACCCTCCTGCTGACAATCAAACGGCTGGCAAAGGGCCTGATGTGGCAATGAATGATCCAGCCAAGGAAGCTGCCAAGCCTGATGCTAACCCCGACGATGCAACTCTTGCCAAACTGGAAACGCCAGCCAAGACCGATGCCGATCCGTTTGGTGCCCCGCCGGCCGTTGCTCCCGTGGATGAGAAAGGCAAGACCGACATCAAACCCGACGTTCCGGCCCCTGGCAAACCGGAAACCCCGGCCAAGCCCGATGCCGATCCGTTTGGTGCCCCGCCGGCCGTTGCTCCCGTGGATGAGAAGGTTAAGACTGAGACTAAACCCGACGTTCCGGCCGTAGTGAAGCCGGAAATGCCTGGCAAGGACGAAAAGCCGGAGCTTGGTACGAATCCGCCGAAGACTCCCGACTTGAAGCCCGACACCCCCGTGATCGGACCCGATCCGAAATCTGAGGTCAAACCTGAAGTTAAGCCTGAGGTCAAACCGGCGGCTGGCGTTGGCCCGCTGCAAGCCCCGTCATTTCCGGCTGCGGATCTCGACGCTTCGTTGAAATCCGTAAGTGGCGCCACCACAGTCGATGTCAAGTCCTACACCGATTGGTGCAAGCTCGCGGAAGTTGTGACTTTTGTCAAGGATGGTGGCGATTCGCAGAAGCAGACTTTGCGAACCTTGACCGAGAAGGTTGCTTCCAACCCGCAAGTGGCGTCCGTGATTGCCACCTCGGCGAAGAAACTCTTGGACGACAAAGCGACTGCGGGGGGCATTGTTCTGGCTGGCACGGTCACAGGACTGGCCACTAAGAACGGCCTTTGCGGTACGGCCATCCGCATGGAGGGGATGGACAAGGCCGTGATGATTTTCAGTGCTCGACCGCTGGACGTTAAGGAAACCCAGAAGGTTGTTGTGTTCGGAGCACTCGTGGCCGACCCGGCCAAAAATCTCCCCGGCTATCCCGGTAAGCAATCGGTCGTAGTCTGGTCCGCCTTCGCCACGGCAATGCCGTAAAAGATGCCAAAACTCTTGTAGGTCAGGCTTTCCAGCCTGACAGTACACCGGAC
>JANXQG010000091.1 GCA_025356915.1 Planctomycetota bacterium
CCCAACCCGTGGGTTGAAACCCACGGCTTCCATCATAACGTCGCTACGCGACGAATACAGCGACGAACCAGCGCAACAAACGGCTCCCACTAACACATCATTGCCCTCAGATTACCGAAATTCTCGGCAATTCCTCAGGCCAGGGTCAGCCACTATCCACTTTGTGTTTCCAAGTGAATAGTGCCGACCTCGCTCCCGCTGTACGGGAGAATGGGAGACCTTCGGTCGGGAGCGTGGCTCGGTCAGGGACCGGCCACACCGGGGCAAACGATCTCCAGATAATCGGCCACTGGGCGTCCGATTTGCCGCAACTGGTCGTGGGTGATTTCCACGGGCCGGGCGACTTCCTTTTCCTCCGCGGATAAGCGAACGTCACCGCACTCGGCCAACACGACGATGCGGTCGTTCTGATCGCCCAGGCGGCGGCGGACCCGTTGTGGTGTACCAAGGCCGTAGGCAATGTGCCCCGAGCCACAAATGACGACCGCCTTGCGACTGCGGCCCGCTTCCGAGCGAAGATAGTCGGCCAGGGCAGCGGACATGGCTTCATCGCGAGCGATTTGGGCCTCGATCATGGGGCGTAGCCGCTGGGGTGACGCGGCCATGTGGACCATCAACTGTGCCGAGAGAAGTTTCTCGTAGACGGGATCCTTGAAATCCATCTCCGCAGGGAGTTGTTTGCGGAGTTTCGAGTCGAGTCGGTCAACGCCGCCGGATCGCGCGATCGCGCGGATGACATCTGGACTTGGACTTAATCCGATCACAGGGACCTTAGCCTTGTGTGCCGCTTCCAGCACGGGGCGATATTGCTCGTAGCTTGGCCATCGCTTGGCCCAGTCGATAGCCTCTGCCATGCCGTCAAAATCGACCTCACCGCGGTTGAAGCGATCGATGTTCGGCTGCTGTGAAGTTTCGAGCGGCTCCAAGGCCACGACCAGCGATGCCCCACCCTGAGCTAAATCGGCGATAAGCTTTGCCTGAGTATCGTGGTGTCGCTGGAGAGTGTGCCGCTCGCCCAGATAGACCACGCGGGCCTTGCCTAGATCCGCGACGATGTTGGCATATTCGGTCGGCTCGCCTTCACAGACGTCGACCCAGACAATGGGCCGATCAGCTGCAATGGCGGATGGCGGATCTAATTTCAAGGGGCGGATCCAGATATTGCGAAAACGAACGGCCGAATGGTGATATTGAAGCACCAACGGGCCGGTGGACTCTAATGAATCGTACGTGGCCACGGCACGATGCCTCATCGTACCCAGCGATGCCTTGTGATATTGTACCAGAACTCCGTTCCAGAAGACGGTGAAGTAAGCCGGTTGGATGAGCCGCTTCCCCTCGAAACGCGGGGCGGTGAAGACGATGTCGTAAGTTTGCCACTCGCCCGGCTTTCGCGACACGTTGACCAGCGGCGGCGTTTGACCGTAGATGGCGCCGGCAATCCCGTCGGCATAGATGCGGCTGTCATGCGATTCGATGATCTGTAGCTCGTACTTGCCGAAGAAAAGGATACCGCTGTTGCCCCAGATCATCGGCCCTCCGTCGTCCTTGGCAGGTGTGGCCCACTCAACATGCAACTGACAATCGCCGAAGGACCGCTTGGTGCGGAGTTCACCTGTCTTTAGGATGTTGATCGCGCCATCGTCAAAGGAACCGGGCTTCGTGCCGGCTTTTCCGCTGGTCCACTGGTCGAGGTTGTGGCCGTCAAACAGCACAATCGCGTCGGCTGGCGGTTCTCCTGGTTCTCGGCCAGGAACGACCAGCGGCGGCTGTGGGCGGTCGCGATCGTGAACTCGCCATTTCGAGCCTGGCAGGAAAGGTGTGTCCGTGTAGCCGGGAAGATCCGTGGCGAAAAGGTTCGAGGCCAAAAGCAAGATCGCGGTGGACAGAACAAAGGTTCGGAAATGCAAGGCAGAAATTTTACATGGCATGGGACGACTCTCCTTTTAGCTTGGTCATGTATGGCATTCGCCGGACGACAACGGGAGTCATTGTAGCAACAAATATGGAGTGCGGCGATTTATCGACGCTTTTCTTCTCTTTCCCACGCTCCTAATGACTAATCGCGGCCCACAGAACTGCAAAGTCCGTACTGGGTGATTCGTAGGGTGGGCCTGCGCTCGCTGCGCGATCTGGTCCCACCCTACACTTTGCAGCTCTCCTGCCTGTTTGCCTCCCTCTTCCCATTGACCGCAGGTTCCGTCCTGACTAGAATCGAAAAGGATTATTTACCCGAACCGCCCGGTCAGATAGTCTTCGGTCTCTTTTTTGGCGGGGCAAGTGAATAAAGCTTGGGTAGGGCGGAATTCAATGAGTACACCTTCATAAAGAAACGCCGTGTGGTCCGATACCCGAGCGGCCTGTTGCATATTGTGCGTGACGATGATGATTGTGTACTCGCTTCGCAATTCACCGATGAGATCCTCGACGCGCGTCGTCGATCGGGGATCCAGCGCGGAACAAGGTTCGTCCATGAGAATGATCTCAGGACGCACGGCCACGGCCCGAGCGATGCATAATCTCTGATGCTGGCCGCCGGAAAGTCCAAGTGCCGACTGGTGAAGCCGGTCCTTGACCTCGTCCCATAGGGCGGCACGGTGCAGGCTATGTTCCACGGCTTCGTCCAAGATGCGGCGATCGCGGACACCGGCAATCCGAAGGCCGTAGGCGACGTTTTCATAGATTGTTTTGGCAAAAGGCGTTGGCTTCTGGAATACCATGCCCACCTTCCGCCGCAGTTCGATTACGTCCGTCGAGCGGTCGAGGATCTGGTCCCCGTCGACGAGAATACTCCCCGAGGTGTGGATGTCATCGATCAGGTCGTTCATGCGGTTCAGGCAGCGCAGCAAGGTTGACTTGCCACAGCCCGAAGGACCGATCAGGGCCGTGACTTGGTGACGCTGGAAGTCGATGGTGATATCGGTCAAAGCCTGACTGCGGCCATAGAAGAGGCACAAATTCTCCACCTGAACGATCGCATCTTGCGTATCCGGCTTGGCGGAAGCGTCCGTGGCAAGACGCGCCGCAACTTCGATCTTGCGAGCGTTCGGCGTGGTCGGCATGGGGTCGTTCATCATGGATCTTGTTATAGGGTTCGAATCTGAAGAGTCTTGCGCATCCGGTTCCGTAGATAAATCGCCACGCTGCTCAGAACCATTACGATCAGGATCAACAGCAAGGTAATTACATAGACCATGGGGCGGGCGGCCTCGGAATTAGGCGACTGGAAACCAACCGAGTAAATCTGAAAACCAAGATGCATGAACTGCCGCTCCAGGTGCAAGAAGGGAAACTTGCCGTCCAACGGCAAGGTGGCGGCCGAGTTCACCACACCGGTAAGCATCAGCGGAGCAACCTCGCCTGCCGCCCTCGCCATCGCCAGGATGAAGCCGGTCAGAATTCCCGGGGAAGCCAAGGGCAGAATCACGCGGTAGAGTGTCTGAAACTTGGTGCTGCCCAAGGCAAAGGAGCTTTCCCGGATGCTCCGCGGAATCACGCGGATAGCTTCCTCCGTGGCAACAATAACCACGGGCACCGTAAGGAGTCCCAGAGTCAATGCGGCCCAAAGCACGCCGCCCGTGCCGAAAACGGGTCCCTTGGAAAGCCGATAGGCATACAGGGAATGGTCGATGTTCCAACCCAGATAGTTGATGAAGAATCCGCAGCCAAAAATGCCGTAGACGATTGAGGGAATGCCAGCCAGGTTGTTCACGCCGATTCGTACCATGCGGACAAACACGCCATCTCGGGCATATTCACCGAGGTAGACGCCCGCCAGCACCCCCAAGGGGAAACTGGACAGGGCCATCAGCAGAATCAATGCCACCGTGCCAAAGATTGCCGGAAGTACTCCGCCTTCCGTATTCGCCTCGCGGGGCGCCGTGGAAAGCAACTCCCATATCTTCGCCAGGTAGTGGCCCACCTTGCCCGCGATACCCATGGCATTGGGCCGGAAGGCGCGAACCACGTCGATGAGGGTGATGGACCGCTCGGTCCCTTTGCCGTCGCGAAAAACCGCGACATTCTCCCGCAGTGTGGTTTCGGCTGCCGTGCGTTCGGCGACGAGTCGCTCGCTTTGGCCCTGTAACGATGCGGCCTCGGCGCTAAGCTCCTTGAGTTGGCCATCCAGCAGTGCAACCGCATCCGCATCAGGCGGGACGTGGGCTTCAGCCTGCTTCTTGCGGTAGGCGGCTTTGAGTTGCACTACTTCAACTCGATTGCGTTCGTCGGTCACGGCGGATATCCGATCGAGCAGCGGATCGAGCCTTTCGGCCCGCTGAACGGCAATTGCCCGCAGGGCCTGCTGTAGCCTCGTGGCCGGATCACTGTTTTCAGGAAGCTCCAGTCCGGGTACTCTGAGTCCGAGCAAGAATCCGTAGAAATCTCCATTGGCCTGTCGTTCCAAAACCACGACGTCGACGGGATACTCGGCCGAGACCACGTCGCTTTGCGTTATCCAACGGAAGTCTTGTCGCTGTGCGTCGAACTCGCGATTGGCTGTCTTGAAGCGAACCTGTGCGCCATGCTGTGGATCGGTGTGGCCGTCAAGTCGCATGCCCAGGAAACCCGTCCCGTCCGTGAGTTGCACACGCTGCACGCGGCTAGGCCAGAATATGCCGAGGCCGTTGTAGAGGATAACGAACAACATCGTCAATGCAGCCAGTAAGATCGCAGCCAGGGCACCGCCGGTTATCCACACCATCGGTTCGCCCTGAGACCAGAACCGATCACCCTTGGGCTTACAGTTATGCCGATGCGAAGCTCCGGCCGGCGGGCACGGATCTCGAGCGGCGGAAGTTGCATCGGCGGCGGTATGATTTAAATCGGACATTATTATTGTACGCCAGGCTTTCCGGCCTGATCTCGTTCAGCTCACGGTCAGGCTGAAAAGTCTAACGTACATGTATTCTGGCGGGTGTTCATCTAAAATTGACCAAAACGTTTGCGCAATCGCTGGCGGACAACTTCGGCAAGCGTATTGAGCGTGAAGGTCATCAGAAAGAGAACGACCGCACACAGGAACAGAACGCGATAAAGGGTGCCGTCAACTGCTGCTTCGGGGACTTCCTGGGCAATGTTTGCCGAAAGTGTCCTCATGCCATTGAAGGGGCTCCAGTCCATCTGTGCCGAATTGCCGGTTGCCATCAGGAAAACCATGGTCTCGCCCACGGCGCGCCCGAAGCCGATCATCACGGCGGCAAAGATGCCCGGGCTGGCCGACGGCAGGACAACCCGCCAAAGGGTTTGCCAACGGCTGGCTCCGAGAGCCATGGAGGCGGCCGTCATGCTGTGCGGCACGCTGGAAAGCGAGTCCTCGGACAACGTAAAGATAATGGGAATAACCATGAAGCCGACGCCGAAGGCAATCAGGATGCTATTGCGCTGGTCGTAAACTACGCCCAGGTGTCTCGATAACCACATGACCACATTGCCGCCGAAAAACCGCTGCTCGACAGGCGTGGAGGCCCACGCGGCCACTACCAACCCCACGGCCAGCAATATGCCGGCTAGGAGGAACTCCCGGCTACGGACCCGGCGCTGGGCCGTGGGCGACTTTCGTACCTGTTGCCAGAAGAGCAAAAACAAGACAAACAATACTGGTATGCAGATCGCGCTGAGAAACAGGGCCACCAATCCGTCTTTGATGACCGGCGCAAGCCACAGGCCGACAAGGAATCCCAACACAACCGACGGCACGCATGCCATAATCTCAATCACCGGCTTGATCCAGGTGCGCAATTTCGGGAAGGCGAAATGGCTTACGTAGGCTGCTGCGCCCAGGGCCAAGGGCGCGGCGAGCAGCATCGCGTAAAAGGTTCCCTTCAAAGTACCAAAGATCAGCGGCACCAGGCTCAGTTTCGGCTCATAGTCATCGGTGCCGCCGGTGGATTGCCACGAGAACTCCGGCTCATTAAGACCTTCGTACCAGACGCGTCCCAACAAAGCAAACCAACTGACCTCCGGATGCAGCGTCGTCTTGCCCAGGCCAAAGAAGCTCCCCTCAATGCGCCATGCTTTCAGCGAACTGCCGGCGAGAGCCAAAACCACGTCGCCGCGCGAAGAAAATGCAAGCTGGTCCACTCCCTTGAAGGTTGTCAAGCGGCGCTCGCTGGTCGTGTAGTCCATCGTGGCAAAGCCCGACTCGTCGCGCACCAGTAGCGAGTGATTGCGCGGGGACGGAACAATGTTGCGGATGCCAGTAACATGCGAATCGAGCGTGCGGACGAGAGTTAGCTTTTTGACTTCCTTCGTCGCAGCAATCAATTTCCCCTTCCCCGAGGCGATATCCGTCGCGCTGGCCGTTGCCTCCATTGCCTTGGGGCTTGAGTGGTTCTTACTTTTCCGTTCGGATTTTGGCACGACGAAAAACCAGTTGGTCACATTGCCGGCGGCATCACCGACAACCAGCGTCACGTCGCCAATCAAGAGTTGCATGGAGGTAATAGGCCGCTGGTCGAGAAACGGCGGCACAATGTCATGACTGATCACCCGGTCTTCGTGCAATTGCCACCAAGTTAGCAATCCTTTGTCCGTGCCGGCATAGACCATGCCGCCGGCGCAATCTATGGCCAATGTAGTTATCCGGCCGGGCATATCCCCTTGGATTGTCAAGCGGTTCGTGCTCGTAGTCTCCTCGTCGGTAATCTCATTTTTTGTTACGTTCTGACGCACAACGACGATACGATTGCCTTCGTACAAAGCCGCACAAGCACTCGATTTCTCACCTTGAGACCGCATGACGGCAGTTTCAGGCACGCCCAGCTTGTCGGCAGGGATTACCGCCCGAGTCTTCAACGCAAATCGCGGCACATAGCCATCGACCTGCTTTCCGCGGGGCAAGGCGACAACGTCGACCAGCGATACGGCACCGTCTGACCAGCGCAACGTGAAGGAGGCCGATCCACTGGAATCGGCCGTCAGAACCTTGCGAGAACCAGCTACTTTGCCCTGTTTGGAACCTGGGGCGCTGGCGGAATGATCTTCGGCCGCATTGGCCGATAGCTCTTGAATCACTTTGCCGGTCGCCAAATCGACAATGTGAAAAGTGCCCGACGCATCCACGAGATGCGCAATTTGCCAACGGTCATTAGACGTGGCTTCGATCCCCAGCCCTAGCACACCTTCGGCCTTCACTGACGTGGGCAAATTTGCTTCGGCCAGAAGGCGTGCTCTCGCTGGGAGGAACAACGGCAACGTCGTCCCCAGAATCATCACCAGAATACCAATGACGCAGCCGATCACCAGGACACCGCCGAGTGTCACCACCCAGCGGGCCAGGAGATCGTGTCGTTTGATTTTTCGCAGAGTAGCTTGACTAGTCTTGGACATACGTCAGTCGAGCTGTTTGGCGTTCTTCTCGATCATCTTATCTGGCAGTTGCCCGTAGCCGTCCTTGACGACAATCTCCTGGCCCTGCTTCGAGAGGACGAATTTGAGAAACTCCTTGACCATCGGGGGCAACGGTTCACCTGGCTTCTTGGCGACATAAATGTAAAGCGTGCGGCCCAGTGGATAGGTGCCATTGATGGCGTTTTCAAACTTAGGCTCGACAAGCTTTACATTCTCGTTCTTGGCCAGAGGAACAGCGCGGACTTCCGAAGTTTTGTATCCGATTCCCGAGTAGCCGATACCCTGGCGATCCTTGGCCACGCCACTGACCACGGCCGACGACCCGGGCTGCTCCTTGACAGTATCTTTGAAGTCGCCTTTCAGCAGGGCATGCTCCTTGAAATAACCATACGTGCCGCTCGCCGAATTTCGGCCATAGAGACTGATTGGCAGATCAGCCCAGGTCGCGTCGGTCAAACCGGTTTGACCCCAATTAGCAATGTTCTCGTAGCCACTCTTGCGGGATTTCGAGAAGATGCAGTCCAACTGCGACAGGGTGAAGCCCTTCACTGGGTTGTCCTTATTGACGTAGACGGCCAAGCAGTCCAGTGCCACATCATAACGTGTCGGCTTGAAGCCGTGCTTGGCCTCAAATGCATCTTCCTCTTCCGGCTTCATCTTCCGCGACATGGGGCCAAGCAGAGCCTTGCCCTCGGTCAGCGCAGGTGGTGCCGTGGCCGAACCTTTACCCTCGACCTGGCAAGCCACGCTTGGATACATCTTTTTGAAGTCTTCGGCCCAGTAGTTCATCAGGTTGAGCAGTGTGTCGGAACCGATGCTCGTTAGCGTACCGGACAGATCGCCGGCCTTTTCGTAATCCTTCGGACCCTCGGCCTGGGCCTGCGAGCCGATTCCAAACAGCACGGTGGCGCAGCACACCATGGCCCAACGATTGGGCCGGACAGACAGGAAACACTTCATCGCATTCTCTCCTTCAACAAAGTTTGACAGGTCTCGCCCAAACCAGCATGCCTTTTCCAAGGAAAAAGCTGATCTTAGGCATTCCGCCGCAGGACGCTTCCCACGACAACAGACATCATGCTAGAGGAGGAATGTTAGCGAATGGTGAGCGTTGTGTTAGATGTTGATTAGAATGTTATTCCTTGAATCGGTAGCCGAC
>JANXQG010000095.1 GCA_025356915.1 Planctomycetota bacterium
ATCGGAGAATGGCTGCTGCGAAAAAGGAAAGGGATGGTGTAGAAGTGGACAAGCCGAGCCTGCTATTTTGGGCAAGAGGGCATCTGACAACACTCGGGCCGGGCGATGGGTGTGCAAAGACGGGGCATTGGTTTGCGGCAATAAGGTACGCAGATGCCGTCACTGGGCGGGCAAGTCAGATAGGGTATCGGCTTCGGGCAATATGGAACGCAGATGCCGTCGGAAGGAAGACGCGACGGGCAAGGCATCGGCTTCGGACAATAATAGGTGCTCGTGCATAGGGCGGTGCCGCAAGGAGTTAACGAAGGAGTCAAGGCTACAGGAGTGCCAGCCGTCGCCATGCCGGCCAACATGCTAACAACGAGTACCGCAACACCTAGTTTCCAGGTTTTCATAATTCAGAACCTTGTGGCTTGCGACGATGGATCACCTCAGTTGTTTTCGGAACAATCGTTGCGAAGCGAAGAGTAAACCGGTGGGCGGTGGTAAAAGCGGCATAATTGGAAAAGGGAGAAAGGGAGGAACCACGAAAAACACGAAAGGACACGAAAAGACACGAAAAGGGGCAAATGACAGAAAGATAAATGACAGAAAGATGGATGCAGGAAGGATATTTATCTTTCCCTATCCGTGTCATCCGCGGTTCATTGCTTTTTTTTCTATTTTTCTGTCCCTCATTTTTCAGTCAAAAGAATTTAGGATTCACCGCGAAAGGGCGCAAAGGGAAATGGCGGCCCGCCCTACGCTCCCTAACCTCTTCCTCCCACCTTCAACTGCCGCAGAACCTCTTCAAATCGCTGGCCGATAGCGCGAATCTCAAATCGCCGCGACTCGAGGCCGGTGACCCCAATGCGAATCTCGACGTAATCGCGGGGCAGGGACCCTTCGACGCGATCGGCCCACTCGATGAGTACTAGGCCGTCGCTCTCAAAATACTCATCGGGGCCAAGTTGCTGGAACTCATCGTCGTCACGAAGGCGATAGGCATCGATGTGATAGATCATCCGCTGGCCGCGATGCTCCTGAATAAGCACAAACGTGGGGCTGACCACGTCGCGGCGATTGACGCCCAGACCTTCGGCGATGGCCTGCACCAACCGTGTTTTGCCCGCCCCCAAGGTGCCGCAAAGCGCAACCGTGGTGCCCGGCGGCAGCACGTCGGCCAAGGCATGGCCCAAAGCCGTGGTAGCAGCTTCGTTTTCAGCGTTGAATAGGATGGGAGGCATCTTACGTAGTTTCTGTTGTGGAAAAGGAAAATGGTGGGGCTCCCTCACCCCCTGCCCCTCTCCCTGAGTACAGGGCGAGGGGAGTCTACGTAAAGCTATGCTCCCAGCCCGACGGCGTCAACGGCTGAATGGGGCCGCCTGCTTCACGCTGCCAAAGGCCTGACTCGGCGGTATACAGGCCGATGTCGGTCAGCGGCACATCCAACGGCTGCTCGGCGAGCATCCGCCGGGCCTCCTTGGGCGGGACGGCCAACAGCAACTCAAAATCTTCGCCGTCGCCCAGGGCATGTTCGAGCGGCGTACGGCCGTCGTTGCGCTGTCTTGCCAGTTTTCGGGCATCTTCGTGAATCGGTATGCAATCCGTCTCGACGATTGCACCCAGACCGCTTTCGCGAACCAGCCGTGAGAGATCGATCGCCAACCCATCACTGACGTCCATGCCGGCGTGCAATTCGTAGCGATCCTTGAGCAGCAATGCCTCGTTGACCCGCGGTTCAAAGTCGAACTGCCTTCCCAGGATACTGCCGCCAAAAGCTCCGGTGACGATGATCCGGTCGCCGGCCGTTGCACCTTTGCGACAGAGCGGTCCACGAGCGGTAACCTGGCCGAGCAAGGTGGCCGTGATGACCAGAGGGCCATCCCAACTGTTCGTGTCGCCGCCGGCAATGGCCAGATTGTACTTTTCAGCCAACGGCAAGATGCCTTCATAAAGCTGTACTGCCAACTCGAGTCCACCCTGTCGCGGCAAAGCGACGGCCAGCACGGCAGCCAGGGGACGGGCGGCCATTGCCGCCAGATCACTGAGGTTCACCGCCAATGCCTTTCGGCCGATGCGGCGAGGATCGACTTCGGCCAAGAGGAAGTCGACCTGATCGGTGAGCAGATCGATCGTGATGACGCATTCATCCATGCCGGCCATCCGCAGCACGGCCGCATCATCGCCTGGGCCTAGACGCAACAATGGGTGGGCCGGGAGACGTTCGCGGAGCCAAGCGATGAACTGCTGTTCCATCGGTTCCTTACGGTTGCCGGGCAACCTTCAGGCTCACGGGCATGAAACCGTAAAGGGTCTCGTTGCCGCGGAGGATGAAGAACTTCATCGGCGCGATGCTGCTAAAGTCGGGCCGTTTGAGAATATAAGCCACATTGTCCGGCGAAACGGTCTCCCAAATATGCATGCCCACCAGCACATCGCCGGAGCGAATGCCCTGTTCTGAAGCAGGGCTGTTACGGCGAACGTCGACCACCGCCAAGCCGCCTCGGTAGCGAGTGTGAAACTTCTGCTTGAAATCGGCAGTGGGCATGGCCTGCAACTCCAGGCCGAGGACTTCCCAGACGCCAGTATTTGCGGTGCGCGACGAATCGGGAATCTCGCCGAGCACGAGGCTGATGTTCAGGGACTTGCCGTCGCGCTGAACGGTCATATCCACCTTGTCGCCCGCCTTGCGGTCGAGCATTTCGCGTTGGAAATCGATGGCACGATGGATCTCCGCCTCGCCAACCACCGTAATCACGTCGTCTTCCCTCAGACCAGCTTCTGCCGCGGGACTTTTCTTCTCGATGGCGGCAAGTTTCATTCCCGAGAGCAATGCGGGGGCGTCGGGAGCAGCCACCAGCCCGTGCCACGACTTCGCGCTGCCGGAGGCCAGAAGCGTCGCCGCGATGTTCATGGCTTTATCGACCGGGATGGCAAAACCGATTCCTTGCGCGCCAGCCCTTACCGCCACATTGACTCCGATCATCTCACCGTCGATGTTCAACAACGGCCCACCTGAATTGCCAGGATTGATGGGCGCGTCGGTCTGGATCAAATCATCGTAATACTGAGCGTCGTTGATCTGTACTGCCCGATGCAAGGCGCTGACGATGCCACGTGTGACCGTGAAGTCATAGCCGAAGGCGTTGCCGACCGCAACCACCGTTTCGCCCTGCATGAGGTCCGAGGACGTGCCCAGAGTGATCACTTCCATCTTTTCCTTGGGACTGATCTTAATCACAGCCAGGTCGGTTTCGGTATCGCGGGCAACAACGATGCCAATATATTTTTTGCTGTCGGCCGTGGTGACTTGGATTTCGTGAACGCCATCGACCACGTGATAATTCGTAAGGATATATCCTCTCGGGTCGATGACAACGCCTGTTCCCATGCCGTTGACGCGCCGCGGCGTCTCGTTGGCACTGGTTTGTGAACCGGGGAGAACCGACTTCTCGCCGCGGATACTCACCACCGATGGCTTGGATTTTTGGGCCGCCTTAACGATCGGCGTCAATCGTTGGTCCGAGGCTGTGGCGAACCCGGGCAGAAGTCCGGCGCAAGCTAGCATCGCCAATCGCCACCCGGCTGTCCGTGATATTTTACGTGCCGATCGGTCGAGCATGGTTGTCCTGTCGCGATAGGTGTGACCTTGGGCACTCTTGCTCTCGCGTGAGTGCCGTAACACCTTTGCTAGATCGGACAAGCAGAAGCGAGTCCTTGATCGGCTTCCTTACCACCGGAACAAACAACCCAGGTTGCCAGAATGGGCAGGAATCCTGGCCACCCAAGTTCGGTGTGGTGGCTCGGTCAGGAGACCGGCCACAACCATACCGCTCGCGGTCGAGATTGTTCGATTACATACTAACCCGAAGCGCTAGCGAGATAACGACTTAATAACCTCGCTTGCGCTTCGGGTTAGTGTCAGTCTCGGCCGCGAGCGGTATATTTACCGGGCGGTCGCCAGCCATCACTCGGCACGGCGGTCAACGACGGTGGCTCGATTGGCACCGGTTGCACCTCGGCCGGGGGGGATTCAATTCCCTGTGGCAAAAATACGGGCCGCGTCGGCACGGGATGAAAACGGGGATATTCCAACGCGCCAGGAACTGGAGCTGGCTCGGCCGATGCGGCTGCCGGTTCCACTTCCTTGGTAACAGCACTGTGGCAGCACCGCCGGTGCATACAGCCCGACAGCCCGACTACCATGAGGCAACCGGACAGGCAGGCAGCCGCAGCACTGATCGTTTTGTTGCGCACGCGATTTGCCACGGAAAAGCAATTCCTAAGAACCAAGACACGATCCCACGTTCAAAGAGGATCGTCGCTGCGGCAGTCGGAACATTAGGAATAATCGGTAGACTTCGCCTAATTTACCCGTTGCATGGCATTGCAGTACCACAATGCCTGGGAAGCCTAATTAGAAAATTGGTGGGGATCGTTTCACTCGTCCCCTACGCTTGCCGTTGACCCTTTCCGCAACAGAACCTAATCACGACAATCACTCCAACGATGAGAATGGCCACGATCAGCGCGGTACGGCCGATCCATTGCTCGATCACACGCCAACTCTCGCCGGCGAGATAGCCGAGGAGGACCGAGCCGGTTGCCCAAACCACTGCGCCAAGAACATTGAAGAGCAGAAAGTGGAGGTAGCGCAGTCGCACGGCCCCGGCGAAGAACGGGACCAGAATGCGGAAGAAGGCCGAGAATCGGGCGAGAAAGATCGTTTTGCCCCCGTGCCGGTGGAAAAAGTCTTCGATCCGTTTCCAGTGCTCTTCGCGCAGTCCCAGCCAACGGCCATAACGCAAGAACCACGATTTGTGCAAAAGCCGGCCCAATTCATAACCGATGCTGTCGCCGAGGATCGCCGCCACGGCCACCAGGGGAATGAGCAGCTTCAGGTCCAGCACGCCGCGTGAAGCCAAAAAGCCGCCCAGAAAGACCAGGGTCTCGCCCGGCATGAGAAAGCCGAGGAAAGCAGCCGACTCCAGCGACACGACCAGGAAAATCGCCAAGTACGCCCAAGGCCCGATGCCGTTTACCCAGTCGATGAATTGTTCAATCACTTGAGGCCGTCACCTCCAAGGTATACCGCTGGTACGTGCTTGTCAACGAATCGGTTGGCTCAAAAACAAGAACATTCCCTTCTTATTTCCCACGATAATGTCGGGTACGCCGTCGCCATTGAGATCCTTGGCGATGACCTGCGTGCCGACGCCGGAATTGTCGTCGATCTTGTGGGGAATGAACCGTACGCCGGCCGTCTTGTCTCGCCGCAGCTCGAACCAGTAGAGTACCGCCGGAGCGTCAGGCTCGGCATCGCCGTTGGGGCCATGGGACCAATAGCGTTTCCCGGTGACGATGTCCTTCAGGCCGTCGCCGTTGATGTCGGCTAGATCGAGGGCATGCATCTGGCTGATCCGCAAAGCGTCGGACTTCATATCTGGCTTGGGCGGCAAGATTACGTGCTGCTTCCAGGTGATCTCGCCACTTGCGCTGCGCTGCTGCTGATACCAGACCAGGCCGTAGAGATGGCAATGCCATGAGGTGATCACGTCGGCCAGGCCGTCGCCGTCAACGTCGTAAACGAGTATCTGCGCGCCGCCTTCGGCGAACTTGAAGGGATGCCTGATCCACGGCTTGCCCGGCTCGATCTTGGCCGGCTGTTCCCACCAGCCGTCGGAATCAAGAATGTCCGGACGGCCATCGCCGTTGATGTCGCCTACGCCAATACCGTGCGTGTAACGCTGGTAGCGGCTGTCCTTCGGCGTAATCGGATGGAAGTCCCAGAGGTCGTTCGGCTTAGCCGGATCCCATGTCGCATAGCCTAATTTTCCGGTGGTGTTGTAAACCAGTTCCGGTCGGCCGTCACCGTTGATATCGACCCAGGCCGGAGACTCGTTGCCGCAGTCGTGTAGGGCCAGATGCTTCTTCCAGGGGCCACCCGAGCGACCGGGGTTCTCGTACCAATAGGCGTCGGTGCCCGGGTGCGGCAGATAGAGCACGTCGAGCCAGCCGTCGCCGTTGAAGTCGCCGTTGAAGGCCAGGAAGTTATTCGAGTAGCCGTGGGGATCAATGGCCACGGCCGGATAGATCTCATGCTTCTTCAGGAAGTCGGGGCCTTCGTACCAATAAGGCCCGGCCACCACGTCGAGCTTGCCATCGTTGTTAAAATCGCCGTAGTAGGCCCCTTCGCAGAAGAACTTATCGCTGAGCGTGACCTTCTTGAACGTGGGCTGGGCGGTTTCGGCTTGGCAAACCAGCGGAAGGGCGATAACGGCCAACCATCCGGCGAGAAAACGATTCATGGGGGGTACTCCTTTGAGAGAGGTTCATACAGATCTGGGAAACGGATTTACTATAGCCTGTTGCTGGGTATTATGCAATTTGGAAAGCGATGATAATAAATTGCCGCACTCCAAATATTTCCAAAAAACTCTCTTTGATGTTATGATAGGGTGTGAGCTTGCGGTTTGTCGATTTAGTCCGCCCCCGCTGGGCTTGCCCAGTGGGGGCGGGAAGACTCGTTCGACTAAATCGACAAACAGCCTGTACTGTTGGGAGGTAAAAATCGATGCGCAACGTGTGCTGGATGGTGTTGGTAGGCTGCCTGCTGATCCGGAATGCGGCCGCCCGCGATATTTTCGTGGACAATGTCGGCGGTGACGACAAAAATATCGGAATGCACGCGCAAAGCCAAGGCGATACGGGTACCCCCGTGCGGACAATCGCCAAGGCACTGCGGCTGGCCCGAGCGGGCGACCGCGTCATCCTCGCCAACTCCGACCAACCCTATCGCGAGTGTGTCGCCCTGGTCGGAACTCGGCACAGCGGCGCGGCGAGCCTGATGCCGTTCATCCTTGATGGCAACGGTGCCACCCTGGACGGCTCCGCGGCGATTCCTGCTGAAGGCTGGACCTATTTCCGCGACAACATTTTCTGTTTCCGACCGAAGACGTTGTTTCAGCCCGTTTTGTTCGTAAGCGGCCGTGCCATCCAACCCCTGCCGTTGCCCCAGGCGACCGCTTTCCCACCGCAGCTGGAACCGCTGCAATGGTGCGCGATCGAAGGGGCCATCTACTTTGCCGTCGAGGCTGGCCGGCTTCCACCCGACTACAAGTTGAGTTACGCCGAACTGCCCACCGGCATCACGCTTTACCAGGTCGATCAGGTCATTATCCGCAACCTCACGATCCGAGGATTTCGGGCGGATGGAGTGGCTGCCGCCGTCGGTGCCCGCAACGTGGTGCTAGACAACGTCACCTGTACGGCCAATGGCCAGAACGGTGTTAGCGTGCGAGGCGGGGCCCAGTTGGAAATCGAATCTTGCAAACTTGCGGGCAACGGCCAGTCGCAACTGTTGACTTTTCCCAATTCCGAGACTCATCTGCTTGCCAGCGAGTTGGCCAACGACATGGCCCAGGGATGGATCGATCAGGGCGGCCGGGTCTACTTAGGACCGATGCGGATTGAAGGCGGCAAGAAGTCGATCCGGCGCGACGATGCCCCGAAACCAAGTGACTGAGTAACGAAAGAGGATCGTAATGGTACGTGAAAAGCTGGTCGGCCGACCGATGGAAGTTCTCTTGGTCGAAGACGACTTGGAAGACGCCGGTCTAACGATTGCGACATTGCGAGAGGGCCAAGTGCCTTGCCGCGTGAGCTTGGTGCGCGACGGTGAGGAGGCATTGGCCTTCTTGCGGCGGGAGGCCCATTTTGCTCGTGTGCCTCGGCCCGATATGATCCTCTTGGACATGCATATGCCGAAGAAGGACGGCCGCGCCGTGCTGGCCGAGATCCGTTGCGATCCGAAACTTTGCCGCATTCCCGTCGTCGTGCTCACGGCCTCGCTGATCCATGGCCAGATCCTCAAAGACGAGAGCCTGCGCGCCGAGAGCTTTCTCACTAAGCCAATTGATCGCGAGCATTTCCACGGTGTGGTGAAATTGCTCCGTAAGTTCATGTTTTCCGACGTGATCCTGCCTATATGATCACGAGCGCACACAATCCGCGCGTCAAGCAGGCGGTCCGTTTGCGCGACCATCGGCAGCGGCGGAAAGAGCAGCTCATCTTGATCGATGGGGTAAGGGAACTGGCCCGTGCGATCACTGCGGGCGTGGCGTTGCGTGAAGTCTTCGTTTGCCAGGAATTGTGCCGGAGCGAAGAGGCCCGGCGGCTTCTGGAGAATCTGCCTAGCAGCGGTGGTCAGCGGTTCGACGTAACTGAAGCGGTCTTCGCCAAGCTGGCTTTTGGGCAGCGTGGCGAAGGCGTCGTAGGCGTGGCCGAGGTTCTGCGGCAGCGACTGGAAGATATCGTGCTGCCGACCAATCCGCTGGTAGCCGTGTTGGAGGGCGTGGAGAAGCCGGGCAACGTCGGTGCTGTGCTTCGCAGTGCGGACGGGGCGGGTATTTCGGCCCTCGTGGTCGCTGACCCTCGGACCGATCTCTTTAATCCCAACGTGATTCGCGCCAGCCTCGGTACGATTTTTTCGCTGCCCGTTGCCGCAGCCGCTCCAGGTGATGTACTCGCATGGCTGCGAGGCTGCGGTCTTCAGATACTGGCCGCCCGAGTGGAAGGATCCGTCTCCTACACCGAGGTCGATTACCGGCAACCCACAGCCATCGTTTTAGGCAGCGAGGCCCAGGGGCTAACTTCGCTCTGGAGCGGCGATGGGGTGCGCGCCATTCGCTTGCCAATGCTCGGCGTGGCCGACAGCTTGAATGTCTCCACTGCCGCCGCCGTGTTGTTCTACGAAGCCCTACGCCAGCGGACGTAGGGTGCTGTGAAACCCCTACTGACTTTACGGTCTCCTGCCCGTTGACCTCCGCGACGGGGGACTTTATCATTAAGTCCTTTCGCTTGAATGAGTTTCCGCGGCCATGTCCCAAGATATCAAAAATCTTCGCAATATCGGCATCATTGCCCATATTGATGCAGGAAAGACCACCGTCACCGAACGGATGCTGTTTTACAGTGGTTTTACGCACCGCCTGGGCGATGTTGACAAAGGCACCACCGTTACTGACTTCGATCCCGAAGAGCAGCAGCGCGGCATTACCATCTATTCGGCCTGCGTGACCCTCCCCTGGAAGAGTTATACCATCAATCTCATCGACACGCCCGGCCATGTCGATTTTACGGCCGAGGTGGAACGCAGCCTGCGTGTACTCGATGGTGGTGTGGTGGTGTTCAGTGCCCGAGAAGGCGTGGAGGCCCAGAGCGAGACGGTCTGGCGGCAGGCCGATAAATACCGCGTCCCCCGCATCGCTTTCATCAACAAGATGGACCGCGAAGGGGCTGATTTTTACGGCACGTTGGAAGAAATCCACAAGCGGCTCAACTGCAAGCCGGTGCCGATCCTCCTGCCCGTCGGTCAAGGGCCGGCCCATGTCCGCGAACCGTTCCGCGGCATCATCGACCTGATCGCGATGAAGATGCTGACCTTTACCCCGCCAGAAGGGACGGAGATTGTCGTCTCGGAGATTCCAGCGGAAATGCAGGACGACGCCCAGCTTTGGCGAGGACAGATGCTCGACCAGCTCTCGATGTGTAACGATGAGCTGATGGAAATCATGATGAACGAGCAGCCGGTCCCCGAGGAGCTGATCCGCAAGACCCTACGCGACGCGACGTTGCACAACATTCTCGTGCCGCTGCTCTGCGGTTCGGCCTTGAATAAGATGGGCGTGCAACCGCTACTCGATGCCGTTGGGGCGTACCTCCCCAGCCCGCTGGACATGCCGCCGGTCGAAGGCATAAATCCGAAAAAGAAAGACGTCAAGCTCGCGCGCAAGCCAAAGTCCGAGGAGCCTTTCTGCGGTCTGGTCTTCAAAATCGTGGCCGATTCGCACGGCGATTTGCATTATATTCGCGTCTATTCCGGCCGGCTGAAGGCCAATAGTCGCGTGCTCAACCCGGGCAAGGACAAAAAGGAGAACGTGCCACAACTCTGGCGGATCCAGGCCGACGAGCGCAAGCAGGTCGACGCGGTCGAGGCCGGCGACATCATCGGCGTGATCGGCCTACGGAACTCGGTCACGGGCGACACGCTTTGCGACGCCCACGAACCGATCCTGCTGGAATCGATCCAATTTCCCGAGACGGTCATCTCCATGGCCATTGAGCCGGAAAGCTCGACCGAGCGCAAAAAGCTTTCCGAGGTCTTGGAAATGATGAAGCGGCAGGATCCGACCTTCCGTGCCCGTGAAAACGAAGAAACCGGGCAGACCCTCATTAGTGGGATGGGTGAGTTGCACCTCGAAGTGATCAAGCACCGCTTGCTTCGCGATTACAAGCTCGATGTCCGCGTCCACAAGCCGCGAGTGAGCTATCGCGAGTCGATTCACAAGGACGTCGAGGTGACTGGCGAGTGTCATCGTACGATGAGTGGGCAGTCCCACTTCGCTCGGCTGACCATCCGCATGGAGCCGTTTGCCGCTAGTCCCGCGCCGATAGCGGTGCCGACGTCCGAAGTGGCCGTGCAGCTTCCGCCGGAGTATCTTACTGCGGCAATGGAAGTTTTGAGCGAGCTAGGACAGGGTGGCGGCATGCTCGGCTTTCCGCTGATGCATGTGAAGATGACCGTCCTCAGCGGCCAGACGCACGAAACGGAGTCGAGCGAGCTTGCCTTCCGCTTGGCCGCCGCCGATGCGTTCAACAAGGGGCTTCGCGATGCCGGAATCGTGCTCTTGGAGCCGATCATGAGCATCGAGGTCACGGTGCCCGAGGAGAATCTCGGAGACATTGTCAGCGACTTGCA
Organism: Planctomycetota bacterium; assembly: GCA_025356915.1. GTDB lineage: Bacteria > Planctomycetota > Planctomycetia > Pirellulales > Thermoguttaceae > JANXQG01. Next base: position 10,742 of record JANXQG010000095.1, read on the forward strand.
GCAGCGGCGGGCGATGATCACCCGCACGCAGAGTCGCGGCAACGGCACCGTGATCGAGGCACAGGCTCCCTTGGCCAGTCTTTTCGGCTATGCAAATGCCATGCGTGGTTTGAGTCAAGGGCGTGCCACCTGTACCATGGAACCTGCATCCTATGGACCCGCGCCGCAAGAAGTGCTGGATGGGTTTATGTGAGACTCCAACGCAATCCGTGCCGGTGGTGTATTCTGAAAAAGGTTGTACAATCAAGAAGGAAAGTCTTTTTATCGCGGCGTGGAAGTAGGTCAGGCTTTCCAGCCTGACGGAACAGACAAGTCAGGCTAGAAAGCCTGACCTACGTGATTTTCTTTCGTGCCGGGGTATTAAGAGGCTTCGCAATCAAGCAGATGAACTCGATGTTTCAACAAACGGAAAAATCCGTGCTGCTGCCGATCCTGGCCCTGACGTTGGTCGGACTGGCGGCATTACCTGGCAGCTCTGCGTTATATGCCCAATCTCCTGCAAAACAGCAGACTGCGGCCGAAGTTCTCAGTCCCACCAGCCTAGCCGAGTTGAAGGTATTGAACGATCGCGTCAAAGCGCTGGTGGCGAAGGTGCGGCCGTCGGTAGTTCAGGTCTCTGGCGGCAGCGGGGTGGTGATCAGTGCCGACGGGCTGGTCATGTCTGTAGCCCACGTCGGTGGTCATGCCGGCCGGCAGGTGACGTTTATCTTCCCAGACGGCCGCCGCGCTCAAGGCGTCACCCTGGGCAACGACAAGCTGGGCGACGCTGGTCTGATGCGAATCACCGACCGAGGCAAGTGGCCGCATGTCGAGGTCGCCAAGCCGGAAGATATTAAGCTCGGCGAGTGGTGCGTGGCACTGAGCTATCCCGTCAGCTTCGACCAGCAGCAACGTCATCCTTCCGTGCGGCTTGGGCGGGTCTATCATCACTGTCCCATGGACGTCAGCAGCGATTGCGCGATCATGGGCGGCGACTCCGGCGGGCC
>JANXQG010000102.1 GCA_025356915.1 Planctomycetota bacterium
GGCTGCGAACCCCGATCACACTCCTTAAGCCGGGCGTGGAGATTCGTCCCCTGGCCAAGGAACTCAATGAAACGATCGATCGCGAGAACCCACATGTATACGGCATGCTCTCCGACCTGGGAAAGCGGCTCTACTTCCCCAAGGGCATTTTGGCGCAAAGTGCCGAGGCCAAGGACAAGGCCAAGCGTTACGATGCCACGATCGGCATCGCGCGGGAGAAGGGCAAGCCGATGTTCCTTCCCTCGGTGATGAAGTACTTCAACGACATCACGCCTGCTGACGCTTTGACCTACGCCCCCGCCACGGGCCGCGTCGATCTGAGGAAAAAGTGGCGAGAGGAATTGATCCGCAAGAACCCCAGCTTGGCCAACAAAAGTTTCTCGCTGCCAATCATCACCGGCGGCGTGACCCATGCACTGAGCCTCGTCGGCGACCTGTTTATCGATCGCGGTGACATGGTCCTGCTCCCCGACAAGTTCTGGGAGAACTATGAGTTGCTCTACGGAGTGCGGCTGCGCGCCCAATTGGGACTCTTCCCCTTCTTCAACGCGGTGGGCCGTTTCAATGTCGAGGCATTGCGGCAGGCCCTAGCCACGCGGGCGGGAAGCTGGAAGACGGTACTCATCCTGAACTTCCCCAACAACCCCACGGGCTATTCGATTAGCAAGTCGGAAGCGGATCAAATCGTGGCCGTGCTGCAAGAAGCCGCCGACGATGGACGCAACTTGATCGTCATCACGGACGACGCCTATTTCGGGCTCTTCTACGGTTCGGAACTGGCCGAAGAATCGCTTTTCGCTCGGCTGGCCAACCTCCACGATCGCATCCTCGCGGTCAAGGTCGATGGGCCGACGAAGGAAGAGTTCGTCTGGGGCTTTCGCACCGGAATGCTTACCTTCAGCACGCGGGCTTTCCTCAGCAATGAGACCTTGTACCAGGCTTTGGAAAAGAAAGTCGCCGGGGCGATTCGCAGCGCCGTGTCGAACTGCTCGCACGCCAGCCAATCCGTGCTGGTCAAGGCTCTTTCGAGCGAGACGATCTTGGCCGAGCGCAAGCAGAAGAAGGGCATTCTCGAGGAACGGGCCAACTGCGTACACAAGGTTCTCGCGAAGCCCGAGTATGCCAAGTACTGGGAGCCATATCCCTTCAACAGCGGTTACTTCATGTGCGTCAAGCTTAAGGGCATCGACGCGGAGACCTTCCGCAAGCACTTGTTGGAGAAGTACGGTGTCGGCGTGATTGCCGACGGCGAGCGCGACATTCGCGTCGCCTTCTCGGCCGTGGAGGCCGGCGACCTGGAGGATCTCTTCGTGCAAATGGGCGCGGCGGCGAAGGATCTGCTGGAAGGGAGCGGAGCGGGTCCGTGAACGGACCACGAAGTTTTGTTCCAAAGCTTAACAACAGATGCCTGCGACGCCATCCGCCTACACTAATTAAAACTTGCATGTACTTGCCGGCGTGTGCAAACTGGGAACGCTGCCAGTCAGCGACGGGTGGAGCGAAGGGCGATGCCTCCAGGTGACCGAGGTCCTTGTTACCGTACCCTGGCAGTCGCCGCTACGGGTCTTGTAGCTGCGGTGATGAGCATGGAGAAATTCGTGCGGTACCAGCGGTTCATAGGTAATATAGGTCTGTCCGACAAGCGGCGGTGTCGGCCGGGGGCTTGGGTAGAGTGCTGCGGTTAGGCCCTCGGAGCCTGTCGGCATCGCATAGTAGTTTGGTTCAGGGTTGGCCCAACCTGGGGCACCGTAGCCCTGGGCGCGTAGATCCCCGGCCACGGCAAACCACGTGGCCGCTACTAGGACCGCAGTAATCGCCGCCTGTGAAAATTTTTGAGCCACGATCAACTCCTCAAGGGTACTGGGGTTCGGTTGTATAGATAAAGTCTCGGCCGTGGGCCGTCCCGTGGTTGAATCTTTGTTTGCCAAAATCGCCCTGGAGACAGCCCGCAGATTCGGTATAATTGAACTCGCTTTCCTATTCACCCGTGATCAGCAACAGGCCTGAAATGTCCGATACGACTTCGCTCTCTGAGGGCGATGAATTGATCCAGTCCCATGGCGAGGCGGCCGCCGAAAGTAACGGCGAGGGCCGCACCAACCGTCGCCGGGCGACCGCGCAGTCGATGGCCGCGAGTCAGAAAGAAATCTCGGTAAGTGAGTTTTTTGCAAAAAATCGCCATTTATTGGGGTTTGATAATCCTCGCAAAGCCCTCCTGACGACCGTCAAAGAGGCCGTTGATAATGCCCTGGACGCCTGCGAAGAGGCGGGTATCCTGCCGGAGATCTGGGTGCATATCCAGCGCGTTGGCGAGGACCGCTTCAAGGTCGGCGTACAGGACAACGGCCCCGGCATCCTCCGTCAGCAAATTCCCTTGATTTTCGGCAAGCTCCTGTACGGTTCAAAGTTCCATCGCATGCGGATGAGCCGCGGCCAGCAAGGTATCGGCATCAGTGCCGCCGGTATGTATGGCCTGCTGACGACCGGCAAGCCGGTGAAGATCATGTCGAAGGTCTCTAAACGATCGGACGCACACTACTACGAGTTACAGATTGACACCAAACGCAACCGCCCGGAAATTCTCAACGGCAAGGGCGAAGGCGTCGTCATCGAGCCTAACGACAAGGGTCGCCGCGATATTGAAAAACATGGTATCGAATGGATCGAAATCGATCACGGCACCCGGGTGACGATTGAACTGGAAGCCCGTTACCTGCGTGGCCGCGGCAGCGTCGACGACTACCTGGAACAGACGGCCATGGCCAATCCCCACGTGACTTTGCACTATATTGATCCCGACGCCGGACTCTGGGATCGGCCGCGCGTGACCGACACCTTGCCGCCGGAACCGCGCGAGATCAAGCCGCATCCCTACGGTGTCGAGTTGGGCCGCCTAGTCGGCATGCTCAGGGAAACCAAGGCACCGACGGTTGGCCAGTTCCTCATTCAGTCGTTCTCACGCGTTAGCCCGGCGGTTGCCCGCAAAATTTGCGAGACCGCCAAGATTGGCGTGCGGAGCAGTCCTGTCAAGTGCGGCCGGCAGGAGGCCGACGCCATTTACCAGGCGATCCAGCAGGCAAAGATCCCTGCTCCGGCGACCGATTGCCTCGTGCCCATCGGAGAAGACCTGATCCTCAAGGGCCTGCACCAGTTGTTGCCGGGCGAGTTCTATGCCGCAGCCACGCGACCGCCAGCCGTCTATCGCGGCAACCCGTTCGTCATCGAGGTCGGCCTCGCCTTCGGCGGCACTTCGGCAGCCCAGCGGGTCTCGCGCGAGGGCTTGCAGGAAATGCTCGACGCCAGCGACGCGCGTACCTTGCGGCAGTTCCTTTCGTCGTCGTTCGACGGCATCGGGGCCGACTCGGCCGACAAGATCATCGCCGAAGCCGATATGCGGCCGCGGGTTTCACCCGGCAAGCTCGAACCCGAGGAAATCACCAAGTTGCACGAGGCGATGCGGAACGTGAATCTTAACGACGGCCAGTCGATGAGCATCCTTCGCTATGCCAATCGCGTGCCGCTGCAATTTCAAGCCGCGGCTTGTGCGATCACGCAAACCGTGCTGAGCACCAACTGGCGGTCCTATGGGCTGAGCCAATCCCGCGGCTCGCTGCCCAGCGGTCCGGTCACGCTCATGGTTCACATGGCCAGCGTGTGGGTGCCATTCACGAGTGAATCCAAGGAGGCCGTGGCCAGCTACCCGGAGATCCAGAAGGAGCTGCGGCTGGCCTTGCAGTCCGTCGGTCGCAAGCTGGCGATGTTCCTGAGAAAGCGGCTGCGCGTCAAGCATGAAGGCCAGCGGCGGCAGATATTCCTTCGCTACCTGGGCGAGGTCGCCAAGGCCGTCAGCCGCATCAATAGCGCCGATGAAGAGAAGCTTTACGAGCAATTGCTGGAAGTGGCGAAAAAGCGAACCCTCGATGCCGACGTCCGACTGGATGATCGCGGCCGGCCCATTGATGAAAAAGAAATCGATTTCGGCAAAAATGTGATTATTGTCGATCCGGACGCGGAGATATAACTCATGGCATCCAAAACAAAAACCCAAGTCACACTCGCTCCCCGCGACACGAAAACCCTCAAACGGCTCAATGAACTGGCCGATGTGGTGGTCACTGCGGCGGATCGCTGCAAGGATCCGCACGTCGATATTCCAGCCCGGACCTTGTCGAACGTCCGCTACAACAAGGCCAGGCGGTTCATCGAGATGGGCCGCAACACGAATCGCCGCCAATTATTCAACCTCTCCCAGGCCAAGAGCTTCATGCAGACCATGCTCGTGGCCAGCGGCGTGACGCAACTCATCGAGCAGGGCAAGACGACCAGCATCCGAGGTCTCTTCTACCTGATGAAGCACACCATCCACGGCACCAAGGAAGAGACGTTCGATAATCAGGGCGAGTCCGATCCTGTGATTGAGGATGTGGAAGTGCTGCTCAATAGCCTCCGCGAGGAACTGCACCTCTACGCCAAGAAAGCCGGGGAAATGGTCGGCGACATCACGCTCGTCGATAGCGGCGACGAAATCAATTGCGCGCGTATGGGTTCCGGGGGCTACGGCATCCCGTCGATCGTCGAACCCGAGGTGATCCAGTTCAAGAAGACCTCGGCCAAATTTATCCTGCATGTCGAAAAGGACACGGTCTGGCAGCGGTTCAACGAAGACAGATTCTGGCGTAACAACGATTGCATTCTGATCCACGGCGGTGGGCAGCCGCCCCGCGGCGTGCGGCGGATGCTCTACCGCCTGCACAACGAACTGAAGCTGCCGGTCTACTGCCTCCTGGATAACGATCCTTGGGGGTACTATATCTATAGCGTGATCAAACAAGGCTCGATCAACCTTGCCTACGAGTCGCAACGGATGGCCATTCCCGACGCCCGCTTTCTCGGCCTGCGATCAATCGATTACGAGCGTTGCGCCCTGTCGGACAGCGTCCAAATCGCCTTGAACGATATCGACCGCAAGCGGGCCAAGCAGATCGCCAACTATCCCTGGTTCGCCAACAAGAAACCGTGGCAAAAGGAAATCCAGAAGCTTCTCGATAACGGTTTCAAACTGGAAGTCGAAGCCCTGATCAGCAAGGACATCAGCTACGTGACCGAAGAGTACACGCCGCAACGGCTCAAAGACGGCAATTGGCTCGACTGAGTAAGATTCCCAATAGCCTTTGCAATAGGATCCGAAGGCAACTCGGCCTTCGCACCTGAACGCCTTATGGCACCAACACGATCTTGCCAGCCAGAGAACCCTTTTTCCGCAACGTGTTCGCTTCCTGAAGCTTATGGGCTTCGGCCGTTTCAGAAAGTTTCATGACGCGATCGATCTGCGGGCGCAAATTGCCGCAGGCCAGCCAGCGATTGATTTCGGCGGCCGCCTTGCGCTGCTCTGCGGCGGGAGAGTTGAACATGGCAAATCCATGGAGCTTGGCATCGCGGGTGTAGAACGGACCGACCGGCAGCGCGGATTTAGCCTCGCGACCGGCCATGATGATGATCCGTCCGCGAAGGGCTAGGTGGCTAATGGCGCGTTCGAGATTCGGTTCGCGGAGGTTCTCCCACCACACATCGATCGCGCCGAAACGGTTCAGCGCGTCTTCAACATTGCCCGTCTTGTAGTTCACCACCACGTTGGCGCCCAGCGCGCGGCAAATCTCGACTTTATCGTCATTGCCGGCGGTCGTCATGACTTGGGCACCGATAGTTCGCGCCATTTGCACCACGCACGATGCGACCCCGCCTGAACCGCCGTGTATGAAAACCTTCTCGCCGATCTTCAGTTGGGCATCGCGGAAAAGACCGAGGTGGGCCGTGATTCCCACCAGGGCAATTGCCGCGGCGTCCTGAAAAGAGACTTCTTTGGGAATGGGATAGAGCCATTGTTCTTCAACGGCTGCGAACTGGGCAAAAGTACCCTGGCGGCCAAGGAGGCCCTGATTGCTTCCCCAAACGCGATCCCCTATCTTGAGCCGCTTGACTTCGGGACCAACGGCATCTACAACGCCCGCCAAATCACATCCAAGAATGAACGGCTTGGGCAATTCCATCGGAATGGTGCCCGCACGAATATACGTGTCGACAGGATTAACCGAGACGGCCTTTACCTGGACAAGCACCTGAGTGCCCGTCGCTTTTGGCTTGGGTAAATTGCCGTAGGTGATCCGATCGATCGCCCCGGTTTTTTTAATGTACGCAGCTTTCATGATGTAACGGAATAAATTCCGTTCCACGAAGTGGATTTTTCAGTATTCCTGATCCGTTCTCAGAAGTTCTCGGAGTAGGTGCCGTTATTGCGAACCCCGAGGCTCTGGTACGTAAGAAGATCGATCTTGAAATTCAGCAGCTTCACCGAACCATCGCAAAAGACCATCTGGAAACCTTGGGTGTGTGCGCTACCGAAAATAGTGCAAGATGTCGTGTTTGTGGCTTTCAAGTCGCGCGTCGGCGCGGCGAATACCCAGCGGTTGGTGTCATAGCCATTGCCTTGCAATGCACAGTTATTCTCGGCACCAGGCGTTCCCGCGGAATACGTGTAATAGATGTTGGGATCGAGATACTTCTCGCCTGCAAGGAAAACATTACTTAGGCCATCGGGGACGTGTCCCGATTGAACTTCGCTCCGCTCTCCCGAGATACCGTTGAAAGTCGATTGATCGGTCGGCCAAGAGTACGTGGAAGAATTTGTGAGGACACTTATAGGCGGGCCGCCATTGGCGGTAACCAAAACCACACTGCCGCCGTTCGCAGCATAATCGGTCTTACTGAGCTTCACGGGTTGTGGTTGGGTCGCATTGATTGAGACTCCACTCGCGGGGTAGGCGACCGGTCTGCGACGGGTCTGACAGATCAGGAATGGGATGACCGCGGACTGCGCTTCCGCCAACGCCAAACCCTTGGCACTTGTCGGAGCATCGCCTTTTTGGCTCTTGCCAATATCGTGGATCATTTCCAAACCCATGAAGGGGAGTAGATTATAGATCCAACCGCCAGGTTGCTTGGCACCGACGCCTCGATCCGGATCTCCGACCCACAAATAACCCCAACCGCTGGATGGAAAGTGGCCAAACAAGGTCAAGTGTGCCTGCGAGGCCTTCCCGATTTGCGAGAGGTTACTCTTACACTCGGTCCGCCGCATCGACTCGCGAACTGCGCCGACTGCCGGCAAGAGCAGGCCCATCAAGATACCGAGAATGGTGATCACGACGAGCAGCTCTACGAGCGTGAATGCCGTATGTTTGTCACGAGAAACCGCCATGGCTTGGTGCCTCCACCGAAAAGGATCAGGACCGCAGACCAGCGGCCACGATTGAGACCTCTATTCCGACGCCCGAATTATAATCGACCTTTTCCCTGGTTGTCAATTATTTTCAACCACCCGCCAAGATGTCAAAACTGCTGTAGGTCAGGCTTTCCA
>JANXQG010000114.1 GCA_025356915.1 Planctomycetota bacterium
TAATCTCCGCGCACGGAATGCCCGGCTACTGTTGAGCAGCTTTTGCACGGCTCGAAATAATCCGAAGAACACTAATCGAGTTTCCACGGTTCGCGTAGCGGCCGATTCAAGAGCTTGGTCGCTTCAGCGTCGTTAACGATCTGCTCCTTTTGCGGATCCCATTGGATCGGACGGCCAAGGCGAATGCACAGGTCGCTCAGATGACTGATGGTGTCGGAGCGGATGGCCGATTCCAAAGGATTGATCGTCGGCTTGCGGCTCTTCATGCAATCGACAAAATTGCGAGCCTGCGAGGTTGTGGTTGTCAGGTGGATTTCCTCGGGTTTGGGTTGGGTCTTCTGCAACTTCTTATCGCTGGCATAGAGGGCATTGCGGTTGACGCTGACCCACCCCTCGGTTCCGAAGAAGGTTGTCCCGTGGTCTTCCCAGGCGGGATGATAGGCATTGACGACCGGCTTGGCCACGCGTTCGCCCATGAAGTGCATTTTCACGCCGTTGGCGTACTCGCAATGCACGTCCCACGATTCGACAGTGTCCCACAGGCTGCCCTTGGGCGGGATTTTGCCGGTGCCCTCGTAGCGGACGGGACCGCTGTTGTCCATGTCCAGGCCCCATTGGGCGATATCCAGCGGGTGGGCACCCCAGCCGGCGACGAATCCCAGGGCATAGTCGTAAATGTGCCAGCCTCCGAAGCACGTCGCGCGGTCGGCCGTGTAGGGTTTCATGGGTGCCGGACCGATCCACATCTCATAATCCAACTCGGCGGGGACGTCGATCGGCTTCGTCGAGCCATAGGGCGGAACCGAGGCCTCGCTGTACTGGGACGACATGTCGGGGCACCATGCATCGACGCGCTGGATCTGGCCGATGTAGCCGTTGCGCACCAACTCACAGGCCCGGCGGAATTGCTTCTGATCGCCTCGCTGCTGCGTACCATATTGGAAGACACACTTGTGCTCGGCTACCGCTTCGCGGAGTTTCCACTCCCAGGCCATGGCGATCCCCAGGGGCTTCTCCACGTACATATCTTTGCCCGCTCGGGCGGCATACACGGCGACCGGCACATGCCAGTGGTCCGGCGTGCTAACGACCACGCCATCGACATCTTTGCGTGCCAGGACGTCGCGAAAATCGCGATAGGCCGTGCAGACTTTCCCCTGGTAGTGGTCGTTTGCCATCTTGACGAAGGCGTCGCGACGGTTCTGGCGGCAATCCGCGCAAGCCACGAACCGCACATCCTCCAGCGGCAGGAATCGCGTCCGACAGTCGAATGTGCCGCGCCCCCCTACCCCGATGCCTGCTAAATTCAGGCGGTTGCTGGGGGCGTTTTCGCCAAAGACCGAACCGGGCACGATCGCTGGCAAGGCCATTGCCCCGGCGGCGGCCGCTGCACGCTTCAATACTTCTCGTCGAGATACCGTTGGATGTCGCATGGATGGGTTCCTTGAATCTTGATTACAAACATCCCATTATACCACAAACGCAGCCCGACAACTAAGAAAACCAGCTTGACAGCATCCTTATTCAGTTGTATTCTATTGTTAGTCAATTGAATACAGGTGTATTATGTCCAAGACTGTGACGCTCCGTCTCAGTGACGATGTCTATCAGCTCTTCCGGCAATCGGCGGAGAGTGACAATCGTCCGCTATCAAACTTTATTGAAACCGCGACCCTACGTTTCATCGAGCAGAGCGAATTGGTCGACGATTCTGAAATGGCCGAGATTCGCGGGAACAGCTCGCTGAATCTCAGCCTGGATCGCGGCCACACCGACGCACGCTCCAAGCGAGGGCGGTTTGTTGACTGACTACCGCCGTGGCAACCTCGATGGATTCAGCCCGGCTTGCACCGGTGGCGGGGGTAACTCCGTTTTCTTCGTCCAACCGAAGGGAACCGAAAGCTTCGTCCAATCACTAATCAGGATCCCCCCCGGCCAAAGTACGCGCGGATTGATCGATGGGTTTTGCAGTTGATAGACCGTGCGGTCCTTGCCGTTCGGCGAATAGATTTGGATCGCATAAGGCAACAGGGCCTTGGTAGGAGCGGACACTTGCAGAATCACCTGAACCTTGCTGAATTCGGCCGCCTGCTGCTGGTAGCGCGGATAGGCCTCCAGCCAAACCTCGTTTTGGACATTGGGCGGCGTGATGATCCGCATGAAATAGCGATCCTTGAGCTTCTGGGCCTCGACGCCAAAAACGAACGGCAGCGGGCCGTCGCCGATCCCCTTGCCTTGCAATTCCGGCGGCATGACAAATTCCGTGACCCTCTTCTCCGTATAGTTGAACTGATAAATCGACTTGCCGTCGCATAGCCATTGCTCCGACTGCTTGGGATCTTTGGCTTCGATCTTCATCAGCCCCTTGTCGGGCGAGGCGAATTTCAAGACACCCTCGTCGGGTGGCGGCGGATTGCCGTTGCCAAACACGGCATCGTATTTCCAGCGGAAAAATTTCGACTCCATGACGTGGATCTCTTTGTTCCGCTTCTCCCAGTCGGCGAGCAAATTCTCCAGTGCCGCGATTTCCGGGGGCGTGAGTACAAACGGTGCTTGCGGTGCGGTGCTCCGCGAGGGAGAACCTTGGATCGCCTGCCCTGCGGCTGGCGGACCCGCAATGGGCTGGCCTTGGCTGGGTAGACCTTGCGCCCGTGGATCCGGAGGATAGACCCCGCGATTGTCGGGCGGCAGTTGCGGTCCATAGACCGGTTGGCTGGCCGGGACGGGCTGACGCCGCTCGATCGTCGGATCCTGTGGAGGACCGACGGGTTGATTGGGCTGCTGGGGATACTGATATTGCCCCGTCGCCGAGGTACCTGCGGCCGGGTTGCCGGTTCCGGGAGTACCTGCTGGGGTGGTCGATGGCTGGTAATTCGGCGGATAATTGGGTGGATTGGGCGTGGCTTGCCAATGTTGCTCGGGTGCTTGTGCCATGGCACCGCCGCCGCCCAGCAGTAGCCACACAAATGTCCACGCCGCCCGTCCCCAGTTCCGGCCCAGTGATCGTTTCATGGGTTCCTTCCCGCCGAAATCATTGCTAGCATTGATGTTGAGTCTTCCCGTCCCATTGATGGACCCTAGACCCGCGTTGGATTCTAGCAAGAAGTTTAGTATAGCCCTAGGTCAGTTTTCCTGAAATAATTCACCAAAACCGGAAATCAACGGCGAATTGAACCATGCCAAAACTTGTGACAACCTGGCTCCTGCCGCTGGCGATTCTCGTCCTTCCGGGCTGCGACCACGATGCATCCAGCATCGGCCATGTCGAATCGGTTTGGGGACGGCAGGGTATCTCGGATGGCCGCTTCCAAACACCCCGAGCGATCGCTATCGACCACGACGACCAACTTTACATCGTCGATAAGACGGCCCGCATCCAGGTCTTCAAGACCGACGGCACTTTTCTCCGCGAGTGGTCCACGCCCGACCATGCCAACGGCAAGCCGACCGGCCTGAGCTTCGATCGCGACGGCAACCTCATGGTAGCTGACACGCATTACTTTCAGGTGCTTGTCTACTCGCCCCAAGGCAAGCTACTCCGCACGTTGGGTGGCAAGCCGGGCAAGAAGCCGGGCGAGTTCGGCTTCGTGACCGGTACAGCCCAGGATTCGCAAGGCAACGTCTACATTTCCGAATATGGCGAATACGATCGAATCCAAAAATTCACGCCCGATGGCCACTTCCTCCTGCAATGGGGCGGTCACGGCTCCGCGCCCGGCCAGTTTGCTCGCCCGCAAAAAATCGTCTTCGACGCCGACGATCATCTTTGGGTCACCGATGCCGGCAATCATCGCATCCAGGTCTTTGATACCGCAGGCAAATTGTTGAAGTCCTGGGGAGTGCAAGGCAGCAAGCCGGGTGAGCTTTACTATCCCTACGACATCGTACTCGCCCCGCACGATACCTTATATATTTGCGAGTACGGCAACCATCGCATCCAGAAGTTTACTCGCGGCGGCCGCTCCTTGGGCTGCTGGGGATATCAGGGACGCGGAGAAGGGGAGTTGTTTAATCCTTGGGGCGTGGTGAGGGATAGCCAGGGGAGGCTTTATGTGTTGGATACGGGGAATAATCGGGTACAATGCGTGCGGGACGAATGACGAATGACGAATGACGAATGACGAAAAGTTATTGCAGATGGATAATGACAAGGTGAATGCCGAAAGCGTTACTGCTCCGACGAAAAAGCCCTACGATTTGGAAGAGCGGACAGCATTATTTGGGGAGGCTGTCATCCGGTTCACGCGAAGATTGCCGAGAGATGTTATCACCATGCCCCTGATTGGACAATTGGTTCGCAGTGGTACAAGCGTTGGGGCGAACTATTGCGAGGCGGACGATTCGGTCTCGAAGAAAGACTTTCGTCATCGCATCAGCATTTGCAAGAAGGAGGCACGTGAAACCAAGTTCTGGCTGCGCATGATGGCTACCGCCACTCCTGAATCGAAGTCTGAGGGGCGGATTCTGTGGCAAGAGACCAAGGAACTTCATTTGATTTTCAGTGCTATCTGGAGAAGGCGAAAATCATGACCCACATGTCTTCTCTTCATTTTTTCGTCATTCGTCATTCGTCATTCACATTCTCCTCTCCCTCCTACCTGGCAATACTCTTACTCTTGCCAGTGCTCTGGTGGTATAGCTATCGCCGCCTGGCTGGGCTTGGGAAAATTCGCCGTTGGCTGGCCTTGTTGTTTCGTACGCTCGTGATTGTGCTCTTGGTCGCGGCAGCAGCCGACATGCAAATCGTGCGGAGCAATGATCATCTGACGGTTCTCTACCTGTTGGATCAGTCGCTAAGCATCCCGGAAGAAAAACGCACGGCGATGATCGAGTACGTCCGCGACGAAGTCCACGCCCATCGCCACGACAAAGACCGCGCCGGTGTGATCGTCTTCGGCCGCGACGCCGCGATCGAGCTTCCGCCCTTTGACGACGACCTGCAGATGGGTAGTTCGATCGAGAGTCTTTTCGACCCGCAGGCGACGAACATCGCCGCCGCCATGAAACTAGCCCAGGCCACGTTTCCCGAAAATGCCGCACGGCGGATCGTCCTGGTGACCGACGGGAACCAGAACCAGGGCAACGCTCTGGAGCAGGCCCAGGTGGTGGCTGCCGCGGGCGTCGGCATGGATGTCGTTGCGATTCGCTACCACACGCGGGCCGAAGTGGCCGTGGAGCGAGTGATCCTGCCCAGCGAAGTCCGTCTCAATCAGCCGTTCGACCTCCGCGTCGTGCTTTCCAGCAACTGCGATCACAAGCCGGGCGATACCGGTGAAGTGCCCGGCCGCCTGATCGTCACCAAAATCGTCGATGACCAGCCGATCGATCGCACGGAACAGCGAGTGACGCTTCCGCCCGGCAAGAAGGTATTCAACCTGCGGCAGACGATTGATAGCGCAAATTTTTATACCTACGAGGCCAAATTCGTTCCCGACCGGCCTGAAGACGACGCCATGCCGCAAAACAATCGTGCCACGGCCTTTACCCACGTGGCCGGCAAAGGGCAGGTGTTGCTGATCGTCAGCCAGGAACGGCCCAACGAGTACAATCTACTTGCCGAGCGGCTACGGCAGCATGGCCTGGAAGTTGTCGTCCGCGGCACGGATCGGCTTTTTTCGAGCCTCGCCGAGTTGCAGATCTTTGACACGATCGTGCTGGCCAATGTGCCCCGCGTCACCAGCGATGAAGTGAGCTTCAGCGACGAACAGATCGACATGCTGGTGCGCAACACGCAACAGATGGGTGCGGGGCTGGTCATGCTGGGCGGAGCGGAAAGTTTTGGCGCAGGCGGATGGACCGGCACCGAACTGGAAAAGGCGATGCCGGTCGATTTCCAGATCCACAATGCCGAAGTGGCCCCGCGCGGCGCCCTGGTGCTCCTCATGCACGCCAGCGAGATTGCCCAAGGCAACGGCATCCAGAAGCAGATCGCCAAGGAAGCGATCAAAACTCTCAGCGGTCAGGACTATTGCGGCGTGATGCAATGGAACGGCAACGAGCAGTGGATCTACAGCCAACGCCCCGTGGAGATCGCCCAGTATCGCAACAAGCTGCTGGCGGCCGTCGATCGGATGGTCCCCGGCGACATGCCCGACTTTGAACCGGCCATGCTCTTGGCCGAACAAGGATTCGCCGAACTGCAAAACAAGCAGCAGGTGGCCGTGAAGCACATGATCGTGCTCAGTGACGGCGACCCCGGCGCGCCGCAGGCAGCGACGATCAACCGGTTGAGGGCCATGGGGGTGACGATTTCCACGGTGGCCGTCAACGCCCACGGCACTTCCGAGAGCCAAAATCTAGCCAAGCTTGCTTCCGACGGCAATGGCAAGTATTACTCGGTGAACAATCCCAGCAAGGCCTTGCCGCGGATATTTCAGAAAGAAGCCCGACGTGTCTCCCGACCGATCCTTTACGACCCTCACAGTTCGTTTCCCGTGAAGCAGGTCTCTGAACACCCGATGATGTCCGGCATCCGCGAACTGCCGCCGATCCAAGGCTACGTGCTCACGAGCAAGAAGGAGAACCCGTTGGTGGAAACCGTGCTCTTGGCCACGAAGCCGGGCGGCGAGGAGAACACCACGATCCTGGCCGGCTGGAACTACGGACTTGGCCGCGCGGTCGCCTTCACCACCGATGCCGGATTGCGATGGACGCCAGATTGGTCCGGCAGCGCGGCGGGCGACAAACTCTTTGCCCAGATCGTTCGCTGGTCGATGCGGCCCTCGGGCGGATCGGGAAACCTGGCCGCGACCTTCGAGCCGCTGGAAGGCAAGATGCGGGTCGTCGTCACGGCTCTGGACGACAAGAATGAGTTTCTCAACTTCTTGACCATGACCGGCACGGCCGTCGGACCTGATTTGAAGAAGCCGTTGGGCCTGGGGATCGAGCAGACCGCGCCGGGCCGTTATGTGGGCACGTTCCCCATGCACGAAGCGGGAAGTTACTTCGTGACGATCAATCCAGGCCGCGGCATGGCGCCCTTGCGGACAGGCGTGAACGTGCCCTATTCCGACGAGTTTCGCGATCGCGAGGCCAACGACGCCCTGCTGGCCCAGCTTGCCGCCGTGCAACCCAAGGACGGTCCACTGGGCCAACTGATCGAGAATCCAGACGCGACCGGCAAGTTATTGGAGTTCAACACCTTTCGCCACGATTTACCCAAAGCCGGCAGTAGCCAGGAGGCGTGGCATTGGCTGATTCTCATGGCCAGTTGCGTCTTCCTAGGCGACGTGTTCATCCGCCGTGTACAGGTACACTTCGCTTGGCTGCCGCTACAGTTGGTCCGGATGCGCGATTTCATCCTTCGCCGTCAGCCCACGCCGGCTCTGCCGCAGTACATTGAGCGATTGAAGAGTCGCAAGGCGGAAGTGACCGAGTACCTGGAGCAGCTCCGCGCGGCGGCACGGTTCGAGTTGCCCACCCAAGCACCGGTTGATTTGAAGCCGATCGACGAACTAGAACGGGTTCCGCACGCAGCTTCCGAACCCCGTACGACTGAACCGTCCCCGGCGGAGGCGGAGGCAGGGAAAGAAGAAGAGACGTATACCGAGCGGCTCTTAAAGGCGAAGAAGAAGGCGTGGGAGGAACGCCCTTGAGGCCCACGGGTCGCCACTTCTTTCCAGTGCAGTCCCAAAACCGGTTGGCACTTAGATAAATTGGCTCCGCTCGTTCACCTTGACTTGACTAGTTCGCCTATTACGGGGTGTTGTGGACTTGGATGCACTGCGGCAATTCGTTGATCAGAACCAAGCTGGCCACAATCCAGGAGAATTTCAAACGACTCAGGTACATAGCTGGACTCCATGGGGGTGCTATTCAAAAATTCGGTGTAATCGTTGCCTGCCCCTCTACACCGACCTAATCTTTCCCGCAAACGCCGGGTGTTCTCGCAGAATAGCGTGGCATTGGCGAACTCGCCGCTCAACTTCTGCCATCAGTTCTCGCTCGTCGCAGCCTGCAACTTCTTCGGGCGGAATGGGCTTGCCGTAAACGACATGGATCGTGCCGCGTCTGGGCAATTTCCGCGATCGAGGCCAGGCATCAAAGGCTCCTTCGATGGCGACAGGCAGAATCCATGCCTTCGACCGGGCGGCCAGCACAGTAAACCCGGGACGGAAAGGAGCCATTTCGCCGTCGCGAGTGCGCGTGCCTTCCGGGAAGATCAGCACCATTTCGCCACGCTTCAGGCGGCGGAGCGACTCCTTGATGCCATTAAGCCCTAGTCCGTCGCGGTCGATGGAAATCGCGTCCAGTGAGTGGATCAACCAGCGAAGGGGTGCGAAGCGAAACAGCGTCGCCCGGGCCAGATAGTTCATTCGCCGCCAACAGCCCGCCCCAATCAGAGGTGGGTCAAAGTGGCTCTGGTGATTGGAAACAACGAGTACCGGCCCAGTCTTGGGGATATTCTTGTGGCCGCTATATCGGAGCCGATAGGCCAATGTACCTGCCAGGCAGATCAGAAATCGCAGGAATTGATACCAAAGGCGGTTTGGCAGGGAACGCACAGACATCGGGCAAGGTTTTTTGTTGAGGGGTGGGCGAGAATCAGATTGCAATTGTAAGTTGCCCAAGGAGAATTGCAATTGGCCACGGTAACCATCGGTTCTGCACGAAATCGCGAGAAACTCTCCCGTTTATACCTAACTGGCGGGTAATGCTGCTTCCGATGCAGGGCAATTACCCCAAGTTTGCGGCTGCCCGGCTGCCGAATACCGTGTAGAATTGTACGATGGTTAGGTACGTCAGGCTCTCCAGCCTGACCAGTTCGCTGTCAGGCTG
>JANXQG010000116.1 GCA_025356915.1 Planctomycetota bacterium
GGGAAAGCAAGGAACCACGGATGACACGGATGGGCGCGGATGGAGGAAGATAAAAGTATGGAAAAGGGGGCAGAACGATTTATGGCAGAAATCGTTCTGCCTCTCGCCTCCGGAGCATTTCCGGGGTGATGTGGTGCAGCAGGGCGGTAAACCGCAGCTTCTTATCCCGCTTCGCTGTTTCTCGTGCGCCCCACAATCCCATGCCACGCTTCCTCGGCTCTGCGTCCGGCGCGAGTAAGGTTCGTTGGGCGTTTCCCTGGTCGGCCCCCTTCCCTCCACAGACTCCGCCGCCGCCTTCGGACCGGCTTTGTTTGTCTATCCTAGCCCCCCTTACCCTAGCCATCACACTCTAAAATAGCCACCTCGCCGGCCGAAGGGCTCCCGTCCGGCGGTGTCGGGAGACCCTCGCCGAGCAGAATGAATTCGGCTCTACGAAACAAACGGTCCCGACGGCTATTATACAACCATCATTTTGGGTGATGTTCTTGAGACAGACCTTATTGCCAACCGATACAATTTATTGTAGAATTGACGGTTTGTCACAAAATTGGAGAAAAAACCCATGACTCTCAAGCAAGATCGCGAAAATTTGGCCCAGGTAAAACTGGCATTGGCCGACAAGTACGAGAATCTGGCCAGCACGATAAGCAGTAAGCCGCGGAAGGCCAACTATCTTCGCCACGTCGATAAGTTTCGCCGTCAGGCAGCCGACCTGCGAAATTTGAACAGGTAGAACGTGTTTTTATACCGCTCGCGGTCGAGATTGTCCGGTTGCATACTAACCCGAAGCGCAAGCGAGGGAAGGGACATACTAACCCGAAGCGCAAGCGAGGCATGGGTCATTTGATATTCTTGGCCTCCTTCGCACTGTTCTTCCTATGCGCAATCGGGGAGCATCCGGCCTTTGGCAGCAGTGAAGAGGCTGCGGCCGGTGAGCGGCGATTGGCTGCGACCACCCTCTACCTCTCTTCTGACACGTTGGAAGGCCGAGGATTTGGGACCAAGGGAATTGACCTGGCTGCCGATTACATCGCCGATCAGCTCCGCCAGCTCAATCGCTACGGTGTGAAGACCGATCTTTGGGACGGCACTCCTTTTCAGAAGTTCAAGGTTGGCATCGACGCCGATTTGGGCCCGAACAATTATATGGCTCTGGTTGGTCCACCCAAGGGCAAGAACGGTAAGCCGCAAAAGATCAAACTGGTTCTGGGTAAAGATTACACGCCCTTGGCAATCAGTGGGAACGTTAAATTCGACCTGCCCTTGGCCTTCGCCGGCTACGGTATCACAGTCCGCAAGGCCAAGTATGACGACTTTGCCGAGGTAGACGTCGCCGGCAAGGCCGCCATCATGCTTCGCCACCAACCGCGCGATGCGGTAGACGACCAGGAATCGGCACCGATCAAAGAAGCCGCCTGTACGTCTTTCCGCCACAAGGTGTCCAACGCTTGCGAGCATGGCGCGGCCGCAGTGATCTTTTGCAGCGATCAGGCCGAAGTCCGCCGACGTCGCGGCAAGGACGACACGCTGCTATCGTTCCACGTCGCTGGCACCACGTTCACTCGCCCGGACGTAGCGGTGATCAATTGCCGGCGCGCAGTGATCGACAATATGCTCCACGATCTGAATGAACCGGCACTTGGTAAGATCGAAGATGAGATCGACCGCACGCTCAAGCCGGCCAGCCGCGAATTGAAAGGCTGGCGGATTCAGGGCGAGTGAACGTGGTGCCAGCGACGTGGAACGATAGCAGCGTGTCGTCCTTGCCGCGA
>JANXQG010000137.1 GCA_025356915.1 Planctomycetota bacterium
TGGTTGCTCCAGCCTTGATCGAAGCCCTACACGCACCCGATGCCGATGTTCGCCGCGCGGCAGCACGCTCGCTGGGGCAGTTGGGCAAAGCCGCTTTTCCGTCGCTCAAAAAGGCCAATGCCCTGCAAAACCCGGATGCCGAAGCCCGTCGTATGGTCATCGAGGCTTTGAGCTGGATGGGGCGAGATGCCTCGCCAGCCTTGATTGCCGCGTTGCAAAACACCAGTCCCGCCGTTCGCCGTGCTGCCGCCCGCGCTTTGGGCAACCTTGGCACGGATGCCCAATCGGCGCGCTCCGCACTGGAGACCGCCGCAAGCGATCCACAGGAGGACGTTCGCACCGCCGCAGCCAAGGCTTTACAGCGCATTCGTGGCGAGTGAAATTGTGGTTCCGTAATGGCCTTTAAGCCAAAACCGTGCCGAGTTCTTGGCGGACGCGTTGTTCGATGATGCCCTTGACCATCATGGCGGCCAAGGGCAGGTCGACGTCGAGGTTTGCCGCCGAGTCTTCCATGGCCAGGGTGCCACCGACCTTGAAGCCCATTGCCTTGAAATGAAAGGTCAACGTGTGGCTTTGCCATTGCTCGCTGAAATCGGTGACTTGGCCCTGAGCCTTGGGGATTTGCTCCTTGACGCGGCGCGTTGCTTCTTCACGGCCCAGGGAGTGAGGGATTTGCATCGACAATCTGGGCATGAAAAGACGTCCTTTCAGGAGAGTCAGAATATCAAATAGGTTAGGCTTTCCAGCCTGACTTGTCCGGTGTACAGTCTGGCTGGAAAGCCTGACCTACGAAAGATTTGATATCTTGGCGAGTTTTTGAATAAATTCCGTTCCACCAAGTCCATTTTAATCGATATGAAAGACCTCGGGAATACCTTTCCACCAATCGCCTTCCTTGGTGTTGGGTAGACGAATCTGGCAGGGATCGGTGTGCGTCCACCACTCGCGGGTTTTGGCGTCGGCCTTCATCATCGCGACGTCCTTGGCGATTTCCTCGCCGGTGTATTCAAAGTAACTGAATAGGTAAAGTTTTCCATCAATTTCGCCCAGATAGATCGAGTAGTTTTGAATGTGGCACTTTTTGAGGATCGCCAGGATTTCTGGCCAGGCGTTGGCGTGCAGGCGGACATATTCCTCCTTCTTTTCCGGCCGCAGGCCGATCATCGAGCCAAAGCGTTGCACTTTACGTGCAACGGCCCCGGTGGCCGGCGGGCTGGTTTTGTCATCGGGACGGCCGGTCTTCGCGTCGGCGGCAAGCGCAGCCGCTGGCCGCGTCGTGGCAATCGCTAGTGCAAATCCCGAGATTCCGCCGCAAAGAAGAAGTATTGTGACGGAGATCCATGTACGACTGGCTTTCATAAGAAGATTCCTTGGTTGGAGGTGGAAGTAACAGGGAAACGGACCCGTGTCTCCTATTTTGTCTGGAGAACTGGCCGTGTCAAGCGGAAGAGACAGGAGAACTGCAAAGTCCGGGGTCTGGTCCATTTTTCGGCGAAACGTATGAAATTCACCCGAAATCTTGCCCGAAAACATGGACCTAACCCCTTCGCGTTCGGTTTTTAGGTACGGAACGCGGGTAATTTGAACCGGAAGAGCCAATTTTCCTCTCTCCACGCCTTTACCCACGGGTGCGATAAGTTACCATAGATAAGGAGAATCTACAGAATCGCGGGAGGGAGTTTTTCTTATGAGCACAACGCTGACATGCCTTGCACTGGCCTTGGTGGGCGTGGATCTTGGCTACCGACCGGCCTCCAATGGCGGGACGGAATTCATCATCCAGATCAACCCTGCAACGCTTCAAGCGTTGCGGCCTGGCGAGCCTATCGACATTGACGTGCCGCGTGAGGCCCGGGATATGCGGCCGAGCCACTTTAGTATTACGTTGGGCAATGAACGACTCCCGCATGAAGTGCCTCTTACGGCATCCTTGCCCCCAGCGACGGCACCGATCGTACCCGCCAGCCCGGTAATGCCGGTGGCAGCCGCATTACCAGTCCTGTCGTCGGCCGCGCCGTCCGGCAGGGAACCGGTAAACATTCCCCCGCCATCTTCTGCCCCATCCGCGCCAACGGTGGTGCCGATAGCGACGTCGGCGAACTCAGCCCCGGCGGAATCAAGAATTGGGGAACTCGCACCGATCAACACCGCCGGCAGCAATTCGGCCCAGCCAGATCGGCCATGGCTCGTGATGTGTCTCTTGGTGATCGCCCTGATGGCATCGAACGGATACGTTGGCTGGCTCTTCTGGGAGACCCGGCAGCGCTATCGCGGACTGCTCACCCGCACGTTTTCCTTGGGACAATTCATGAATAATCCAGGCTAGGCGCAAATACGACTTGTCATCCGGCACGACACCGACATTTTCATTTTTTCCATAGGGGACGTCCCCTGCTGCTATCACCGCCATCACTGCTAGCAAAAAACGTGCCTTTATTGCTACCGCGATTCTCAGTATGATAGTGCCAGTGTTATGCGGAAGCTTTGTCAACGGAAGGAATATCATGGGTGCATTGTCGCAGCGTACGATTGCCAAGGTGAGCGGGCCTGCCTGGGAGCAGCTTCGCGGGCAGTTCATGCAGATTGCTCGTTTGCTTTTGGCGGTTTCCCCTGACGCCGACAGCGATTTACTCACCACCTACGTAAAATTCACGGTCAACAGCGATGCAAGTTGCCCCGTCTACGCTGCCGTTTGGCTGAAAAGCAGCAAGCGATTGATCGTTGGGTTGGCCTTACCCGAGGACTGCGAAGCCGAGGAACTTGGCCCTGCACTGCCGGGAACGATGTATCGGGGCCTCACAAAATACTTCGTTGTGGAACGCGGCGGCACTGCGCCAAATCGCCTGGCAGAATGGGCGATGACCGCGTATCAAAATGCCTTGTCCGCGAAACCTTTGACGGGCTTCATGAACCAATTTACGGCACGAGAACAATTCCCTGGATTGCTGCGACGGGCCGGATGACCTCAAGGAAACGGTAAAGTTTGGCGTTGTAAAAGAATAAGTTGACCAATTATCGTAGGACGGATTG
>JANXQG010000142.1 GCA_025356915.1 Planctomycetota bacterium
TCACGAGCAATTGACCGTCGATCGTCAGCTCTTGGAAGAAGAATCTCTGGCCCAGCGAGAACGACTGGCCGCCGATCAGGTTCGCTTGGCAACGGAGATTGAACAGAAGCGTGGCGAGATCCAGCAGCGAAGCGAACATGCCGATCAGGCCCACGCGGCACTGGAGCAGTTCCGTGCGGAACTAGGCCGCATGCACCGCGAGACGTTGGAGATTCGCCTGGCGACCGAGGAGTTATGGGCCGAACTTTCAGGTTCAGCACCGCCTGCCGCGATGACACGATCACTGGGCCGCATCCGCAGCCGCCTGGCCGAACACTACCGTATGGCAAGCCTGGAGTTGCATCAAAAAAAGGAAGAACTCGAGCGGCTCCGCGGTCAGTTGTCGGAGCAGTACGAGAAGCTCGTCCGGCAGAAGCGGAATTTCGACGCATGGGCTATCGAATGCCGCGAGGAAGTCGAGCAGCAGGCGGCACGACTTTTAGCCCGAGGCGAGGATCTCGACCGCCGCGAGGCCGACATGGGCGAATATGCCCGCCAAACTCAGGCCGAGAAGCTGATATTGCAGCAGGAGATTCGCCGTCTGCGTGCAAAGCTGATCGGAAAGGCAGAGATCGAGTTGCCGGCATGAGAAGCTGAGAGGAGTTAACCACGAAACAGACGAAAAAAACGAAAAGGGAAGGATAAAAAGCTTGAACGCATCGTCATTTAGTTTTTGTTCCTTTCTCTTGTCTTTTTTCGTGTATTTTGTTTGTTTCGTGGTTGATCTCTATTCAGTCGAGTTCTAGTTGTGGCCGGTCTATTTTAGTTGTGGCCGATCTCTGACCAAGCCGCGCAGCCGAATCTGTCAAAATCGCCCTATCTGAACCACCCAATTCTAGTTAGAATTGGCTGTTTCCTTGCTAGAATCGAACTTAGCTGTTTCCACGCAATCCTTGAACTGACAATATGTTACGATACCTAACCGCTGGCGAATCGCACGGCCGGGCCTTGGTGGCCTTGGTGGATGGCTTTCCGGCGGGAGTCGATCTGAAGGTTGAGGCCATCAATGCCGAACTTGTGCGGCGGCAGGGCGGCTATGGTCGCGGCGGCCGGCAAACTATCGAAGCCGATCATGTGGAAGTCCTCTCCGGAGTCTGGCGCGGAATGACTCTGGGTAGCCCGATTGCCTTGCTCATTCCCAATAAGGATTTCAAGATCGACCAGATGGAAGACCTTGACCGGCCCCGACCTGGCCATGGGGATTTGAGTGGCTCGATCAAATACCTGACCTCGGTTCGTGCCATCCTGGAACGTGCCAGTGCTCGGGAAACCACCACACGGGTGGCCGCAGGTGCCTTGGCCAAGCAGCTTCTTGCGCCGCTGGGCATCACGGCCTTCGCCTACGTGGTGCAGGTGGGCGAGTTGCAGGTCCCGCCCAAGCTGGGCGAGCTTGAGGAACAACGGGCGTGGCGCGACCACAGCATCATTTACACGCTCGATCCCGACCGTGACCAGCAGGTCGCCGAATTGATCGATCGCTGCAAACAGGCTGGTGACACGCTGGGCGGCATCATCGAGATTCGCGTCGAGGGCCTGCCCTACGGACTTGGCACACACACCCAGTGGGACAAAAAGCTCGATGGCCGCCTGGCCCAGGCCGTGATGGCGGTACAGGCCATGAAAGGCGTCGAGATCGGCATGGGTTTTCAAGCTGCGCGGATACCCGGCTCGCAAGTCCACGACCCTATTCAGTTTGATCCCAGCCAGACTCATACGCGGTCACTCGGTTTCACCCGGACGCACAACAATGCCGGTGGGTTAGAGGCCGGAATGACCAATTCGCAGCCGCTGGTGCTTCGCGTTGCGATGAAACCAATTAGCACTTTGGCCAAGCCGCTGGAGTCGGTCAACTTACAGACGAAGCAGTCGGAATTGGCTTCCTATGAACGGAGCGACGTCTGTGCCGTGGCCGCGGCAAGCTGCATTTTGGAGAACGTTGTCGCTTTCGAGATGGCCTGTGCCGTGGTCGAGAAGTTCGGCGGTGACAATTTGGAAGAAATCAAGCAGCGATTGGACCTGTTTTACGAGATGGCACGTAAGATGCTAAACGAGTAAAGCGTTGTAAAAGAATAAGTTGACCAATTACCGTAGGACGGATTGGCAGTCCGTCCCGGAAAACAGGATGGATTGACAATCCGTCCTACGAGCAACCGCGCAAGTTATTGTTTTACAGTGCCTAAAGCACCAAACCCTCACCTTAATCCTCTCCCGCCGAGGGAAAGGAGACAAGGAACACGGATGTTCCCGCTCCATGACCGCACCCGCCGCCAAATCTGCATGGCCGCTTTTCTGGGCCTGTGCGTGATGCCCACCTTGGTGGTCACGGGTTGGAGCATTGCTCGCCACTTGCCATGGCACAAGCAGGCGGAAGAGCAACGACTCAGCCAGGAAC
Organism: Planctomycetota bacterium; assembly: GCA_025356915.1. Taxonomy (GTDB): domain Bacteria; phylum Planctomycetota; class Planctomycetia; order Pirellulales; family Thermoguttaceae; genus JANXQG01. The sequence continues at coordinate 2,432 of JANXQG010000142.1, forward strand.
TAGGGCTTGATGTTTTGATCGAGGCGATGAAGCAGACGCTGCCCGGCGTCGTGCGATATACAGGAGTGAAACTCACCGATCCTGAAACCGGCCAGGAGTTGTTTCGCTGCACCGAATTGGTCGCCACTTGGACATCCATGACCGATTCGTCAGGGCAGACTCGCCCGGCAATCGTGTTGGCGGCCAAGCAGGCCGAATCGGCGATCCGTGGTTGGGAGCGACTGCACGAAGTGCTGCGTCGTCGGCTGGAATGTCATGGCGGCCGGCCGGAGATTGAATTCCGCGCAACTGCCGACCAGTGGACTCTGCACAATGGTGACGAGTCGCAGGTTTTCCAGGCTGTCGAAGGAGGTGTTGGTCTGATGCCAAACGGCATCCAGGCCCAGATGGCGTTCCGGCTTCCGGGAATCAATTCCTCGCGGCCGGTACGGATGCGGATCGTACGTAACCGCCAGGTCTCGCCGCCTACCAACAGTTTTGATATAGACACAGGCCCCGACTCCGTCCCCTGCCGCCTGTTGGCGACCTGCCTCAAAGAGGTCGGTGCGTTGGGGCCTAACAGCCGTTTTTCGGGCTATATCTCGACATTCAATACGCCGGACGGTTGGTCTGGTGAGCTTAGTGGGCAGATATTCGGCGTCGACTTGGGACGCTTGACGCGCGAGAACGCCGCTGCCACGATCATGGGCACGGCAGACATCACGCTTCAGAAGGTTAAATTTCAACGCGGCCGGATTGACGAGCTTGCGGGCCGGATTGTTTGCGGACCTGGCACGTTAGGCCGCAACATGCTTGCCGCCTTGGTAACACACCTGCGAATAACGCCATCACCGCAACTGCCTGTCACGGGCGAATCGCTGGCCTTTGATCGCCTGGGGCTGGATTTTTGGATCGACAATCGCGGCATCAGTATTGCCGGCCACTGTGCGGACTTGCCGGGTGCGGTGGCCGTTGCCGGCGGCCGTGCAATTTTGACTCAGCCTACCGCGCAGCCGCAACCCATCGCCATCCTGATTCAGGCGTTGATTCCTGGAAACGAAGCCCCCGTTCCGGTCGCATGGCAGACCGGCTGGCTGGCCCGCCTGTTCCCGATTCCTGATGCGGCCAAGACGAACTAACCCGGATTATTCATAAATTGTAGGGTGCGTGGAGCGAACCCCAAGAGAAATGGTGGGTTACGCACGGAATCCAACGAATGGCAACCTTCCACCCTGGTTTAGACCGGTTCGCGCAACGCACCACTGCGATTGAGTTTCCGTACTCTACCCACCCTACGATGAATAATCCGGGCTAGGGAAATGGTGGGTTACGTGCAGTTCTCCAACCCTCTTGCCAAGTTCGCTCCATCAGGTATTATAATCTAATGTGATCAAAAGTCCACTCTTTAACTCTTGGTGATCTGATCGATGAATGTTTCCCAAATCGCGCCAGTTGCCGTGCCGGACGCTCTGGCTATGTTGCGTCAATACTTCGGCTTTGCCGACTTCAAACCGGGGCAACGCGAGGTGATCGGGCATCTGTTGGCTGGTAAATCGGCGGCGGCCGTCTTTCCCACCGGCGGTGGCAAATCGCTCTGCTACCAGTTGCCGGCCCTGGTGCTGCCTGGTCTGACTTTGGTCGTTTCACCGCTCATTGCCCTGATGAAGGACCAGATCGATGCCCTGGCGGTACGCGGCATTGCAGCGCGGCGGCTCGATTCGACCCTCGACCTGGACGAATACCGCACCGTGATGGACGAGGTTCGCTCGGGCCGGCTGCGGATGCTGTATGTTGCCCCCGAACGGTTCGTCAACGAGCGATTCTGCGAGATGATTCAGCGGACGGCGATCTCGCTGTTCGCAGTCGATGAGGCCCACTGCATTTCGGAATGGGGCCACAGTTTCCGCCCCGATTATCTGCGACTCGCCCGCTTTGCCCAACTTTGCGGGGCCGAGCGTGTCCTGGCTCTGACGGCCACGGCCACCCCCCAGGTGCTGGGTGATATTTGCCACTTCTTCCGCATCGATTCCAGTTGCGCCGTCCGCACAGGTTTTTATCGGCCAAATCTCGCCTTGATCGGCACGCCGGTCTCCGCAGCCCAACGTGACGAGCAATTTTTTGCCGCACTGACCCAGCGCGAACCGGGTCCAACCATCGTCTACGTCACGCAGCAGCGCACGGCCGAAGAATTGGCCCAGCGATTAGTCAGGACCGGGCTGACTGCCAAGGCCTATCACGCCGGCATGGAGGACGACCGGCGTCACGAGACTCAGGAGTGGTTCCTCCAATCGCAGCAAGGGATCGTTGTGGCCACGATCGCCTTCGGCATGGGGATCGACAAAGCCAACATCCGTTATGTCTACCACTATAATCCGGCCAAGAGCCTGGAAAATTACGCACAGGAAGTCGGCCGCGCCGGCCGTGACGGCAAGCCTGCGACGTGCGAGATGTTTTTTTGCCCTGACGATCTAAACGTGCTGGAGAACTTCGCCTATGGCGACACGCCGACCCAGTCGGCTGTTGCATCACTGGTCGACGAGGTCTTTAGTCAAGGCGATGACTTTGACGTCAGCATCTACGACCTTTCCAATACCCACGACATACGAAACACGGTTGTCCGCACTCTGCTGACCTATCTGGAACTGCTCGGCCACATCGATGCTGGCACGCCATTCTATGCCGAGTACCAGTTCAAGCCGCTCGTTTCATCGGCCGAGATCCTGCGGCATTTTGAGGGCGAGCGAAAAGAGTTTCTCCAGAAGGTTCTGGCGCAGGCCCGCAAGGCTCTAACGTGGTTCCATATCGATTTGGACCAAGCAAGTCAGGCGGTCGAGGCACCGCGCGATCGGGTCGTGCGGGCGTTGGACTACCTGGCCGAGCAAAAGTGGCTGGAGTTGAAGTCCGCCGGCGTGCGGCAGCGCTATCATACACGCAACAGGCCGAGCGATTTAGCAGTGCTGGTTAAGTCGCTCCACGACCGCGTGCTGCAACGGGAATCTCGCGAGATCCAGCGGCTTCGCCAAGTCGCTCACTGGGTTGAGCAGGACGCATGCCAGGTGGCTGCGTTGGGATCCCATTTCGGCGACCCACTCAATCGGCCATGTGGGCATTGTTCCTGGTGCCGACGAGGCGGCAAGCCGGCAAAGTTGCCCACGCGGGCAAAACCTCAGATCGATCCGGCTATCTGGTCGCAGGCAAGCAGTCTCCGTCGCCAGTACGTTAGGGAACTCAGCCATCCTCGCTCACTCGCCCGTTTTCTCTGTGGCGTGAACTCACCGTGGATGCTGAAGGCCAAATTGCAGAAGGATCCGCTCTTTGGGGCGTTGGCTCAAGTTCCCTTCGCCGAAGTTCTGGCACAGGCCGGAAATTGACAAGATATTTTATCAACCCCCCGTGGGAATTTTAATAATTCAGGCTTTTTAGCCTGCCCTGGCCCGATTGTCGTGCTGGAAAGCCTGAAATACACTTGGCACATTACCGGCGTTTGAGCAACGCACACGGAGCCGCCTTGCCCTGCCAACGGACTACGAGCTTCTCCAGTTCTTCGTCCAGCCAACTGCCGAAAGCGACAAAAGGCACGAGACGAACACGAATGGGAACATCCCAGCATTTGCGGGCTAGGGTTCCGACGGGGGGAGCGGACTGCGGTAGTGTGTTCATTGCTTTACCTTTCTTCCATCTAATACGTTAGACACTCGCCGACAGTTTTAGTTCTATTGCAGATTGCGTTCCACTTTGATTTTCTCTCGGTTCGCAAATTACCAAATTGCTGCCCATTGGCCTTGTTTCAATTTCGTACACTACCTATAATCCGGAAATCTGTCGTTGGTGGCGAAATCCGTGGAGCCAAATTATTTTATAGAACCATGCGTAGTGGAATCTCGTATAGGTATCCGTGCTGCATGATCGGTAGACTCAGGTGGTGAAAAGGAAACGCTCGTTGCCGCCGCGCATCACACTCGCCCGAATTGAGGCCGCACAGGCGATACAATTCGTGAAAGGGTGTTTTTTCGATAGGATTCGAGCATTTACGGATTCCCTGAATCCCCCGGCGATCATGGACGATGACAACGGAGCAGACATAAAACCTCGGTGAGGAATTATTGCGAACCGCTCTGAAAGTTGCCTGGGTTTGGACAGGTGCAGGGTGGTTGAGAAGGTTCAGGCAGAAGAACCGCTCGTTGCGTCATGGTAGATGGTGCGTGCGGCGCTGGTAAAAATAACGTAGAATACAAGGAGAACTAGCGATGCAAATTTATGGCCCCGCACAACTACATGGTCCCCAAGCGATTGGTGCCCCGCATATGACGCGGGCTGCCAGTTCCACCTCGCAAGTGGAGTCGTCAAAAATTCAAGACGAAGTCAACATCTCCGATGCCGCTCGCTTGGTCGAGATGGCGAAGCAGGCCCCGGACATTCGCCAGGACCGGGTGCAGTCGCTCCGCGCCCAGATTGCCTCCGGCACCTACGAGACGGCCGGCAAGCTTGAAGTAACCGTCAGCCGGCTGCTGGACGAGATCGGGTAATTACACCCTCAAATCTGCCTCCGACGTCAACTGATCACCGTATTTCGCCCGGATCGGCTCGATCAATTCGGCAAGAAACTCATCCACCTGCTGCGGTGCCCGGCCGACGAATTGGGCTGGGTCGAGTACGCGCGTTAGATCGACCTTGGCAAATGCCGGGTCGGCGGCAATGCGATCCATCAGGTCGTTCTTGCCCCCTTCGTTCTTCACCACGGCGGCTGCGGCCAGACTGTGCTGACGGATCCGCTCGTGCAGGTCTTGCCGGTCGCCACCGGCGGCAACCGCGGCCATCAATATATTTTCCGTGGCCATGAAGGGCAGTTCGGTCTCAAGATTAGAAGCAATAACTCGCGGGTAGACGACCAGCCCATTGGTCACGTTCTGGCAGAGAATCAGCACGGCATCGGTGGCCAGGAACGACTGCGGCAGCACCAGCCGCCGATTGGCACTGTCGTCCAAGGTCCGTTCCAGCCATTGCACGGCCAGCGTTGCTGCGGCGTTCCCCTCCAGGCTCATCACGAAACGGGCTAGCGAGCAGATCCGCTCGCTCCGCATCGGGTTCCGCTTATAGGCCATCGCCGACGAGCCGATCTGTTCTTTCTCAAACGGTTCTTCAAGCTCTTTGCGATGGGCCAAGAGCCGCAGGTCGGTGGCCATCTTGTGCGCGGTTTGCGAAATGCCGGACAACACGGCCAGAATCTGCGAATCGATCTTCCGCGGATAGGTCTGCCCGGTCACCGCATAGCCTTCGGCAAAGCCGATCTTCCGGCAGATTAACTCGTCCAGCCGCCGGACTTTGGCATGATCGCCATCGACCAGTGCCAGGAAGCTGGCCTGGGTGCCCGTCGTGCCCTTGGACCCGTGGGCCTTGAGGTTCGCCAGTCGGAACTCGATCTCGGCCAGGTCGAGCACAAAGTCATAGGCCCAGAGACAGGCCCGCTTGCCAACCGTCGTCGGCTGGGCCGGCTGAAAGTGCGTGAAGGCAAGACAGGGCAACGCCCGATAGTGCTGGGCGAACTTCGCCAGGCTGTCGATTACGCCGACCAACCGGCTGCGGACCATTTCCATCCCCTCTCGCAATAAAATCAGATCGGTGTTGTCGGTCACATAACAGCTTGTCGCGCCCAAGTGGATGATTGGCCGGGCTGTGGGACAGACGTCACCATAGGCATGTACATGGGCCATTACGTCGTGG
>JANXQG010000194.1 GCA_025356915.1 Planctomycetota bacterium
CTCTTCCTTGGCGAAGTTGGGGTAAATACTGTCTAGGTCAAACAGCTTGTACGCCTTCTCTTCGTCCGTCAGCGGACTCTGACCATCGAGGTCGGCGCTGACCGTCCAGCGTGGTGTCCCCTTGGCGTCGTACTTGAGGAGGACGTCACGTCCGAAATCAGGGTGAACGACATGGTAGCCTTCCTTGACACCAGCAGCGTTGGCCTTGCCGCGATTCGACTTCTTGAGGTCGATGATCTGGCTAACCAACGTCGGAGGTAGAGGACCGACGATCTTGACGGGATTCCGCATACCGTCAGACTGTGCCTGACGGTCGATTGCGTTGATCATGTAGTGGTGACTTGTGCCGATAGCCTTATCGGGGGTCGAGGGGTCCTTCTCGGCCGTACACGTTGGGCAACCGTGGTCGAGGCAATGCGTCTCGGTATCAGGGTCAAAGTTCGTGCATTCACGGGGAAACTTCTTCCCGCCGTCGATATCGAGTGGCTTCGTGGCAACCCAGTGGCGGCCAAAGACAAAGATGTCGCCGATAAGGCGGAACTGGTACTGCTCCACACGTTCGAACTTGAACGTTGTAATCTCGTCCTCCCACTTGTGGTCGGCGGACTTGGGGACGTTATCGAAATTCTTAGCCATTGTAGCCTTTGTGCGTGTTTGCGGGCAGCCGAGCTGTTTCCGCTGGTTGGTGACGTTGCTGTCGACATCATTGTCGACGACCTTTGTTTACGGTTCGTTTTGCAAAACGCGTAGCTGAAACTACACAGGTCGAAAAGATCTTTGTCTATACTTTTCGACTAAGACATCTAGGGTGCGTTGGTCCTCCGAGGTATCTAGCTTCTGTGGCATCTGGTCGATCAACCCATAGGTGAGGCACATCACAAGCTGCTCGCGGTAACCCAAGTCCTGCAACGGAAGGGCCGTACGGGCTCCCGCGTCCATGAGGTCGCGGATATCGTCAACACGTGTGTCAAACACGTTGGAAAGCGCATGGCTAGAATCTGCGGCACTGGCGAAATGTGTGTCATGTCGGGACTTCGCGTTGCCACCGCGAGAGGCTGAGGTAGGAGCGTCGATGGACTCTGGGTGCGCGGCTTTGACGGCCGTATAGATAGAGGATACCGACTTCGCTGTCAACCCCAAACGATCCGCAAGCTCTTCATGTGAGAGTGTACCGTGCTTGGCCTCTAGGATGACACGATTTTTCTCCAGCTGCGAGGATTGTTGCCAGATGTTAAGCGGTACGCGGACAGTGTTCGCTCCATCCTTGATGTCGTACAGAATCCGCTGTTTAATCCACAACGGAGCAAAGTTGGAAAAACGCATGTAACTGCAATGGTCATAGCTGCTGATGGCACGCAGAAGTCCGATGGCGCCATTCTGGAAGCTATCGGATTCTTGAGCCACAGACCCAGCCGTGCGCTTCGCTTGCTGCAATACGATCCGAGTGTAGGCTTCGAGTATCTTGGAGTACATGACACGAATGGCCGACCGCAATCGGCGCAGGTAACGTATGGCGCCGTAGAAGAAGTATGGACGCGTAGCACCCAAGCGAGACTCCATGATAGCAAGCTCTTGCGTGTGCAAGAACTGTTGGTCCGTCACGGTTGTGCATGCGGCCTCCGCATGACTCTCGTAACGGCTACAGATTCGCAAGAAGTCGTCGATGCAGTCCTCGAAAATATTGCGTGTAAGGTTATGGCGTACAAGTAGGCGTTGCTGCGCGGATTGGTCACCACGGGCCAGCGCGGACATCATCGACATGGCGTCGCACAGGAAAATCTGGCGGGCTGCATCTTTGGAGGGTGTGATGAACGTATCCAGGGCCAAGTTTGCGGAACGCTTATAAAATGCCTTGTTAGCGGCGTCACCGTTCATGACGACGCTGGCGATGCGCAAGTAGGTCTTCTGCGGGAAGGTACAGATACTGGACAGCAAAAGTACGCCGCTGTCAAGGTGCATCCGTACCTTGGCGAAGATTTGGTTTAGGTCCTCCTGAGGGATCGTACGCGTCTTGTCGATGGCCGCGATCAGTTTGGACTTGACATCGTTGGTTTCTGGCATCATTTTTTACGGCCTTGGTGACTTGTGCGCAATCGAACGGGTGCAGCAGCCCGCGGCTTGGGAACCTCGACGGAGGTTTTGACCAAGATGCTCGCAAGAATCTTTACTCTGATCTTCCCAAAGTCGACGATCAAAAATTCTAAATCGTCACAAAATTCAAGGACAACGCCCGACGTACCTTTGAAAGGCCCACGGGCTACCCGCACAGGTGTGCCAACATCGAAGGTGCGAGGACGCTTAGCCACGTCGTGCTTCCTTTGTAGCCATAATTGCAGCTCGTGTCAAGAATACGAGATGACCGCACATGCCAGGTACCAACTTCGGGTTCTTGCGGATCGGGTAGTCCGCACCCGTAACAGACGCACTCCCGCGTGCCGACAAGGCGTAGGCGTAGTTGTACGCAAAGCTCCTACACGAGCATGCTACGACGATCGCGGTACCTGTGTCCACGGGTCCATGGAAGGAGGCTGAAGCCTTGTGGGTGCCATCCCCGCCCACTACGACGGCCTTGTAGTGCCGATCGTCGTGGTCCCCACTCACGCTCAACGCGTCGGTGCGGTATTTGTGGGACAACTGAATCGTACCCGAGGGCGTGCAACGCAAAATCTGCAGGAGGGTCAGCATCAGACGTGATGTTTACCTTTCACGCGTCCTGCGACGTGCAACACGGAGCTACTGCCGTCTTTAAGTAGAAGGGCTGTGCTTAGCATCTGCCCGAGACTACGGATGGGCTTATCGTTGATACTGACCAGCAAGCTAGCCGTCGTGGTCAGCAGGGAGTCATGGAGCGCCCGAAAGACGTCCTCGAAGAAAGCGGCGAGAGCCCGATCGTCGTCAGCGTGTTTCGTGGAGGCAACCGCGTAGGCGGCTTCCAGCCGTTCGTGCATGTCGTTCAAGATTTTTCGTGACAATGGTTCTGACATGTGCTTACGCCTTAGAGCTGAGACGGTTACGGACGCGACGGACAATCGTAAAAGCGTCATCGTAGACGGATGCAACAGCTAGCTCATCTTCGATGTTGTGGTAGGCCGGTAGGACGTCGTCTAGGAAATCTGTACGGATGCTGGGGTCGATGGCGTACAGGCACACCAATCTACCGATTGTAGCTATTGTCGTACGCAACACCGCCAGCTTATCTGCCGGAGTGTACCTTTTGGTCCCGTAGATACGGTATAGGTTGTTGACGTGACGGGACATGTCCGACACTGGTACCGTTGTTGTCTTTTTCATCGTTCAATCATTTTCTGGATGGCCGAGTCGTCGTTGAAACAGACGGAACTATAGGCGCAGCGAAGCTTGATGCCGTCCAACTGGTTAGCACAGATACGCTCTGGAAGTATTCGTAAACGTAACTTTTCTTTCGCTTCCTTGATAGACGTAATCGTATTATTGTAGACGGCCTTATTGGGCCTAACTAGCCAATAACGTCGATTCTTCGGTAGCCCACGGTCAACGTAGACGATGACGATGTGTTCCAGGCCCAGTCCAAGTTGTTCGTTCGCCAAGTTCAAGTAGAAGTTAGCCTGGAAAGTGCTGTGTTTCCACACTGGGCCCTTCATGGCAGCCATCTTCTTAGGGTGGCATCCTTTGAATTCCCAGATGGCCCTGAACGGTGTGCCGTCGGGCAATTCCAAGCAAACCCCGTCCGGATGAGCTGAAATGCCAGATTCGTGCAGTAGGTTGTACTCCTCGTACACCGCATAGTCGTCGCAGCACCGTACTGGACCTTTCATGTCCTGGAAGAACTTCGAGCACTTCGAACACTTCCAGTTGCCGTATAGGAGCCCGGCCAGCCCCATGTAGCGCTGAGCTACGGTGTGCAGGGCCGTACCCATCGCCAAGTAGCAGTCACCAACAAACGTGGATTCCCTGAACGGGGCCAAGTCTCCAGCACGGTGCATCACGTATTCACGCTGGCAAAATGGAAGCGATGAAGCACGTAGCTCACCCTTGTAGTCTTCGGGTATTGAGTTTTCGTCGCCCAAAGCTTTGTC
>JANXQG010000227.1 GCA_025356915.1 Planctomycetota bacterium
GCCCCTCTCCCGCAAGCGGGCGAGGGGAGTCTTTCGCCTTACATCGCCCATACCCACCTGCGCTGCGGGCCAAGGGGGCCAAGAGCGCGAGTGACTTCTCTGGCCGCGAGAGGTTGTAAATAATATGCCGCGAGAACTCCAAACGCTGATCGGCCAGCGACACCTGCCAGAAACTCACGCCGTTCTCGTCGGAAAGTGTTCGCGCGATCGGGTTGGTCCGTGGGTCGTGACACGTGGCACAACGGCGAGTAAAGACGGACTCGGCCGCGCGGCTCTCGGGCCAGTCTCGGTCGTTGTTGAGCGTTCCCGCATTGTTAATATACCCGCCGATACTGCCGGTGCCCAAGGCCGCGTAGGTGCCGGGGTAGGGGGCGCCGATGTCGAGCCAAAGCCGCACAATCCGGCACTCGCGCTCCGTCGGCTTCACATCGTAGTGGCCACCCGCCAGCAGTTTCATTAACGGCGACCCGCCGCTGCCGAGCGTACGCGGGGCGTAGTTGCTCCGCGGCTCGTTGCGGCCATCGGCAAGTTGCCGCCAGACAGTCAGTGAGTAGTAGCTGTGCGAGAACATGGGACCGCGATCGCCGGAGAGAATCACACCGCCGTCCCGCCGGTCATAGTCGTGGCAGCGCAGGCAATTGCGATCGAGAATCGGCTGCACATCGCGGGGAAAGTCGAGCACATCGGGCACGTCGAGGAAAGGTTTGATCGCGCTTGCCTTGCGTTGCGAGGCAAGTGGCATCGACCGACGGATGGTTGGCGGCGCGATCGTGCGATGTTCGTGGCAGCCGATGCAGCCTGCGGTCTCGCCGGGCTGGACTGTCGTAAAACTTTGCATCCGCTTGACCGCCAGATCCTGGTCGTCCAGAGCCACGAACAACAGGCTTCGCAGGGCGGGAGCCTCGAAAAAGGCCGAGCCGTCGGCCTCCACCGGCACCGTGCCCAGCACGCGCTCTAAAGTGAACGTGCCCACGTAGCTCAGAGGATCCATGCCACCGGTGAAATTGATCGGCTTGGGCAAGCTCTCGATAACCATTAGCTTCTTGATCTCGCCAGGTCGGATGCCGGACATGTTGCGGCCGCGATAAACGTCTTCCAGCAGATACCTACCCGCTGGTTTGGTCAGATCCACTCGCGGCGAGGTGGCAAACTCGACCGGGTGGGCTACAATCGGCCGCGGTTCGTGTAGCCAAACCGGGCCGAACTCCTTCGGAGCAGTGAATAGCGTTGTCGTCTCGCCGCGGTCGTTCATCAGGACCAGCCGCTCCTTCTCGACTGCCATGAAGGCATTGGTGCTGAACGCCCAGGGATCGCGATAATCCCCTTGTTTACTGATGTTGACTAGGTTGCCGAGTACGTCAGGCCCCTGCCGTGGGCTAATCCGGGCGACGAATCCGGCGTGTTCCTTCGCCCCATGGCCGGGTGAGTTGATCATGATCACGTCGCGGCTGCCGGGGATTGGCCGGGCATCAATGAACAGCCCGCTAGGATGCAGATTGCCGAAAAAAACGCTCTGCGAGGTGCCGTCCGGGTACATCGTCCAGAGATGGTGAAAGTCAACCTGCGAACGATCGATGTACTCCCAACGGGTGTAAAGGATACGACCGTCGGGCAAGACCCAGGGGGTGTTATCTTGCTCGATATTGGCCGATAATGGGCGAATTTGCCCGCCTTCGGCATCGCAACGCCAGATATTGCCGACCTGGGTCGACCAGCACTGGACCCATCGCTTGGCCCGGGTGGTGACGAAGGCGATGCCGCCGTCGGGCAGCCAGCAAGGCTCGAAGTCGTCAAACTTGCCGTCAGTGATGCTGCGCAGGCCGGTACCGTCCGAGTTAATGAGATAAAGCAGGTAGTTCTCCGTGCCGCCTTTGCGGTAGGAGAAAAGGATTCGTTTGCCGTCGTAATGCACGGCCGGATCGCGGACGCTACCCTCCGGATCGTCGATCAGCAGCGTGATTTTGCCCGTTCGCAGGTTCAGCTTGCAGAGTTTGCCAAATTTGCCATACATCGGCTGGCAGCGGTTGGTGGCCCAGTAGCCGATGTTGGCGTACCAGTGGGGATCCTGCGAGATGCTCCGTGCGGCGAAAACAATCTCTTCCACGTCGCGCATCGGGCCGGAGAGGAACTGGGCCTGTAGTTCGGCCGGTTTCTCGCCGCGAGCAAAGGCCGGCGCGATCCACGACAAGGCAATGCCCGCAAACATGAGGACAAAACTGCGGCAATAAATCCTTCGGTACATAACGGCCTAGCTTTCATCGAGAAATTTTCATCATTACTTATGTTGGCCGAAGGATGCACGGTTGTCAAGCGAAAGCCAGCGGCTTGGTGCGGAGATAGACGTGGGCGTGGCCGTTCAGGACGAAATTGCAGCCGTGGCGGTAGAGGCTATCCAGCCACGGTTTGGCGACGGACCTCACGCGAGCCTCTTGGTCCATGAACCACAAGAAGAAACCCCGCCACGGCCAGAGCAATGCTGCCTGCTACCGTGGCAACAGCCATAGCAACTCATCGACGCGAAATGGCTTGGCCAGCATGGTGACGCCGAGGCTTCGGGCAAGACGAACCTCCTGAATCCGGGGTGCATCGAGCAAGGCCAATACCGGCGCGGGGGCCATGTCGGTAGCGAGTTGCTTGAGTTCCTCAAAACCGAGAGCATCCAAGGATGCACCGTCGAAAATCGCGGCCAGGGCACCTCGCACATGGGCTGGCTGGCGAGGGTGCAGCCAGGCCGTTGCGTAGCCGCCTCTTCGGCAGACGTCCGAGAGCAAAGCTTCCATTTCGGGCTGCTGAGTCCAAATGGCTACCAACCCCTTGCCCTGGGGCAGCGGCGACTCAAGCGAGGCCAGCAACCGTTCTTCGTCGGTCGCGGTGGCCGGCAGTAGCCACGCAGAACCTTGGACCTCGAACCTGCGGGGAAACTCCCGGCGGATACGGACGGCTGCCTGATGCCAATACATGCGAACGACACCCGGCAAAGGGTGGCCGCTGCGCGGCTCGCCTTCACACCAGCTTCCCAAAATCGCAATCCATCTAGCTAAGGGTGTCAAGTTGCGAAGGCGGTCGATCGCCGCGGCGGAAAACTGATCGGGATAGGCCTGGGCCAGCACGATCCCATGCGCCGTAAGCAAGCCCTCTTCTAGCGCGGTGATTGCAGGCTCGACATCGACGAAGCGGGTCACATGGGCCAGTTCCTCCAATGCGGTGCTGGCCTCGCGGAATTCTGGCCGCGAGGTATCGCCGATGAGGAAGATGTGGAGCGTAGGGCTGGACATGATGGATAGAAAACGCAACGACCTACATCTTCTCTTCCGTATCCATGAAAAGCTGTCGCGCTGCCTTGGCATCGGTGGCCTCGCGAAGGGCTTCGACAAACCCGGGCGTGGTAAGGATGCGGCTTAGACGGGCCAGCGTGCGAAGGTGGCCGCGATCTTCCGTTGAAGCGATCAGGAAGAAAACGTCGGTCATCGGCACGTCGGCTCCAAAGGGGATGCCGCTCGACGTCACCCCCAAGGCCACGAACTCTTGGGCGAGGATCTTGGGCAGCGGCCGCCGCGGGTGGAGCAAGGCTACGCCGTTGGTCAGCGCGGTACTGTGCATGTCTTCGCGGAATCGGACTGCCTCGGCCATCGCCTGGGGATCCCACAGCCAGCCGGTCTGCGACGCGAGATTGACCATCGAGCCGATGACCGAACTCCGCGTGCGTGCGGGCAAAGGGACGGCGATTGCCTCCAGTGGCAGCAAATCGAAAATGGATATGTCCTGCTCCTGCTGGACCGTCGCAGACCGGCTAAGCGCACCTTCGACCTTTAGCAACTCTTCTTCATCGGAGAGGCCAATACGGCGTTCGAGCCAATGGTGGATGTCCGCCTTGGAAAATTTCCACTCCCCACCCACTTTGCGGCCTGGCAATTGACCGCGGTCGGCCAGCTTGGACACCTGCTGGGGTGCAAAGTGGAGGTAGCGGGCCAGTTCTTGAAGATCGAAATCGCTATGTGGCATGGTATTATGATCGCTTACAAGGCTTGGTTTGTAAAGTAGTCTCTGTTGCGGAAAAGTAGTGGATGCGTCGGATTCCTCTGGTCGCAACTCGGCGATTTGGGTAAACTAAAAAAGTCAACTATCTCACCTTTACTGCCCGCTCTTATGATTTTGCTAATTGATAACTACGACTCGTTCACGTACAATCTGGTCCAGCGATTGGGCGAAATCGATCCCTCGCTCGATTTGGAAGTCCATCGCAACGACCAGATTACGCTCGAAGAAATCGAGTCCAGGCAACCCACGCACCTGATCATTTCGCCCGGTCCCTGTACGCCCGACGAAGCGGGTATTTCCATCCCTTGCGTGAAACGCTTTGCCGGAAAAATACCCCTTCTGGGTGTGTGCCTTGGACACCAATCGATTGGCCAAGCCTATGGCGGTAAGATCGTTCGGGCTGTACGGTTGATGCACGGCAAGACCGACATGATCCAGCATAACAATCTGGGGATCTACGAGGGCCTTCCCAATCCGTTCGAGGCGACCCGATATCATAGCCTAGTCATTCAGCCCGACACGCTCAGCGATGAGTTTACGATCGCGGCATGGAGCCATGCTCCCGATGGCACTCTGGAGATCATGGGCATTCAGCATAAGCATTATCCGTTGTTTGGCGTGCAGTATCATCCCGAGAGTTTTTTGACGGGCTGTGGGACGAAGATTCTTGAGCATTTCCTGGCAGTCGCCTGCGCGGCGAATTAACCCACGGACACGGATGTCAGCAACACTTCGAGACGGGTATCGTTCGACCTTTATTCAGGCCATGATCGGAGCCGTGCTGCTTTGGGCCGCACTGCCGCCGCTGGGAATCTGGCCGCTGGCATGGATTGCGCCGGTGTGGTGGGTGATGCTCATTCGCAGCGAGAAGCTGCCTCAGATGCGAACAACGGATCGGCCCGCGCGACTTCGGCCCTGGATACTACTGACGGCGGCCGTGCTCTATTTTTTGGCCGGATTGGCCGTCAATGCGTGGTTCCATTCGAGGCAGTATCGCCTGTACTGGATTGCCGACACGGTCTTTTGGCTCGGCCTGCTGGCAATTTTTCTGGCCGCCGCACGACTTTGGGCGTCGCACCCCTATCGCTGCTTGTGGCTGGCGGGGATGTTCTTCTGGATGGCCGCTTTGCAATGGCTGCGGTTGCCATTCTGGGCCACCGGTTTTGGATGGCTGGCCCTGGGGATCTATTTTGGCTGCTACTTGCCAGTCTTTGTCGGCCTGTCGCGAGTCGGTGTTCACTTCTTGCGGCTGCCCGTGATTCTGGTGGCCCCGGTTGTCTATACCGGGCTGGAACTCGCCCAGGCACACCTACTGACCGGCATGACGATGGGATGCCTCGAACATTCGCAGTATCGCTGGACCATGCTGATTCAGATCAGCGATTTGACCGGTTGTTACGGCGTGACGTTCCTGATGATGTTCGTCGCCGCTTGCCTGGCCCGGATGTTGCCTTGCGACTCGCGTCCGTGGGCACTCTGGCCGCTGGCCCCGGCTGCGAGTCTTGTGGCTGCGGTGCTCGCCTACGGCCACTTCCGCACCAACAACGTCGAAACCGATCCGGGCTTGAAGATTGCCTTGATCCAGGGAAACATCGACATCCAGTTGAATAACCCCGACAATATCCGCGAGATCACCGATGCGCATTATCGCAAGCTCACCGACCTGGCACTCGACCTGGCACTCGCCCAGTTCCGGCAGATTGATCTGATCGTCTGGCCGGAGACCGTGTTTTGCCGTGTGAATTGGGTGACGGGTGATGAAGATGCAATCGTGCCGGCCGACTTTCCCGATCCATCGCAGCAGGCATTTCGCAAATGGCTGGACAGTTGGAAGAAGGGAACTTGCGACGTCATGACCGAGACTGCCCGCAGGTTCGGCTTACCGATGATCGTCGGCATCAGTCGTCAGCACTACGGTGCCCAAGGCCCCGAGACGTTCAATTCGGCCGTACTGATCACGCCGGATGGAAGTTGGTGCGAACCCGGCCGCCTTGAGCAATCTTATTACGACAAGATGCACCTCGTCATGTTCGGCGAGTATATGCCTTTCGTCAAGAGCGTGCCCTGGCTCCAGAGTTTGTCGCCGCTCGGCACGAGCTCCAGTCCCGGCGAGAAGCCTAAGGGCCTGATGCTCAAGAACATCTGCCTGGTACCGAACATCTGTTATGAAACGGTACTGCCCCACGTGATTCGGAACCAGTTGGTTGCGTTGCGGCAGGAAGGCATTGAGCCGCGGATTCTGGTGAATGTGACGAACGACGGTTGGTTCTGGGGCTCCAACGAACTGGAGCAGCATTTGGCCTGCGGGGTATTTCGCACGGTCGAATGCCGGCGACCGATGGTGATCGCCGCGAACACGGGCATTTCGGCCTCGATCGACGCGAGCGGCCACATTCTTGCCGACGAAGGACCGCGACGCGAAACGAAATTGATCCTCGCCGACGTTCGCCTCGACCGCCGCGAGAGCTGGTATCTGCGCCACGGTGACTGGTTCGCCGGTACATGCCTGGTAGCGACGCTCCTTCTCGCCTGCGTGGGCATTAGGCGTCGTTAGGCTTGGCGTCTTTGCTCTCAGCCGGTTGCCCCATGATTACCGAAAGAATGACGCCCGCTGCCAGTACCCCCAGCACCACGCCCAGCACATAGAAATTGAAGTACTCTCCAAAGAATGGCTTGAGCCAGTGGACGGTCAGCATCTTCACGCCGATCAAAAATAGCACCAGGGCCAGCGATACCTTGAGGAAACGGAACTTATCGATCATGCCAGCCAGGGCAAAGTAAAGCGACCGGAGGCCCAAAATGGCGAAGACGTTGCTGGTGAAAACCAAAAAAGGGTCGGCCGTGATCGCAAAGATTGCCGGTATCGAGTCCACGGCAAAGATCACGTCGGTCGTCTCCACCATAATGATGGCAAGGCCAAGCGGCGTGAGCATTAGCATCCCAGGCCTAGTCCGTTGAACGACTTCATCGGGCACGACCTCGGCGCCAGGATATTCGTGCTCCAGCGACGCGGTCGATCCGGCCCTGACCAAGAAGTGCTCGCCGTGAAATCTGGCCGTGACCGGCCATAGCCGCCTAAAGAGACGCACCACGATGTTCTGGCTTGGATCGGTATCCTCGGTTTTCATCACCAGCATCTTCATGCCCGTAACGATGAGGAATGCCCCAAAGAGATACAGAATCCAATTGAACTCAGCAATTAGTTTTGCACCCACCAGGATGATGACACCGCGCAAGACCAAAGCCCCCAGCACTCCCCAGAATAAGACCCGGTGCTGATAGATCGAGGGCACGGCGAAAAAACTGAAGACCATGGCGATCACGAAGATATTGTCCACGCTCAGCGACTTTTCAAGCACGTATCCCGTGAGGTATTTCACGGTGGCCGACATGCCGTTGTTCTCCTGCCCATCCACGGAGTCGATCGAACTCCCCATCCCCATCCAATGGTTCTCGTAGCCGTGGTAAACGAACGCGGAGAAGCTGACGCCGAGAAGAACCCAGACCAGCGACCAGCCGAGTGCCTCCTTCATCGAGACGATATGCGAATGGCGATGAAAGACACCCAGATCCAGTGCCAACATGAGAAGCACGAAGCAAACGAAGGCGATCCATATCCAGATCATTTTATTCCTTTATCCTTCGGCAGCTAGGTCGTCCAGCCAAGCCTCGATCAAGGTGGCCTGATTGGCGTTACGATCGATCTGGCCAAGGGCGTCCAGGCATCGCTCCAGACAGGTGGCAGCCACAATCGCATCGCGGGGAAAACGCTGCATCGCAGCTTCCAGCGGCCCGCGCAGCTCGGGATCGGACGGCAGCGGAAGGTCGCTGCGAGCGTGCAATAGACGGCGATAAAAGTCGGCGGCAAAGGCCACCACCTGGCGGAACCTGGCACGCCGCGCGGGAGCCTCCTTGCCGGCCTCCTCGATGAAGGTCGAAATAATCGGGGCCAGCCCCGTGCTATCCAACGCCCCGGCCGACAATTTCTCCAGCAGCGTGCGGCGAAAACTCCAGGTATCCGCGTCGGTCAGATCGATCGCCTCTTGCAGGCTCCCCTCGCTGAAGCGGGTCAGTCGCGCGGCTTCCGCCTTGTCGGTCACAATTCCCTTGGAGACCAGCAGTTGGGCGACGATTTCCTCGGGCAGCGGCAGGAAGCGAATCAATTGACAGCGCGAGCGGATCGTCGGCAGTTGTTTCGCGGGGCTTGTGCCGATCAGAATGAGAACGGAGTGCGGCGGCGGTTCTTCCAGCGTTTTCAACAGGCAGTTGGCCCCTTCGTGGTTGAAATAATCGGCATCGTCGATGATTGCAATCCGCCGCCCGCCCATGAAAGGTTTCAGGCTGATCCAATGGCAGAGGCCCTCGTGCCCGCGAGTTTCGTCTTCGCCGATGAAAAGCTTCAAAGGTAACTCTGCTTTATCCGCCGGTTTAGCGACGACTTCGATATCGGGGTGCGTGCCGGCCAAGGCCATCGCACAGCTCGGGCAGGTATTGCACGGATCGAGGTCCGCCGCTGGCCGCGACTGGCACAGCAATGCCTGAGCGAATCGCAGCGCGAAAGTACGCTTACCCACCCCCGCTGGACCGCAAAAGAGAAAGCTGCTTGCCAGCCGATTCCGCGATACAGCCCGTCGGAGCTTTTCCACGACGTCGTCATGTCCTTCGATTCCGTGCCAGGTCATGGATGAACGCTTTCCTCCGGTGCCGTGCCAACCTCTTCATAGGCTATTTTGTGCATTACCCGCTGGGCTGCAACCCGCACATCGGCCTGCACGATATCGATTGGCCGCGCGGAATCGACGACCACGATCTGGCCCGACTGACGCTTCGCCTCGGTCAGAAAGCCATCGCGAACCCGAGTGTGGAACGCAAGCCCCTGCATTTCCATCCGATCGGGATCCTGGCTGATCCGCGTGGCGGCCACTTCGGCGGGCAGATCCAGCACGATGGTCAGATCTGGCAGCAGGCCGCCGGTGGCGACGCGGCCAACCTCCCACAGGGTCTGGACATCCAACCCGCCGCCATACCCCTGGTAAACCACGTTGGCCAACAGATACCGATCGGCAACGACGATTTTGCCCGCCAGCAGTGCCGGCCGAATCAATTCCGTAACCAATTGCGCTCGAGCCGCCATGTAGAGCAGCATTTCGCTTCGCCGCTCGATGGCCAGGTCGTGCCGGTGGAGCAGCAAATCCCGAATCGCTTCGCCCAAATGCGTGCTGCCCGGGTCGCGACACATTGCCACCGAGTGCCCCTGCTGACGAAGCCACTGGCAAAAGAGGTCAATCTGCGTTGATTTTCCCGTTCCGTCGCCGCCGTCGATGGAAAAAAACATGGGAGAAATGGCCAAGGTTTTGAGATACAAAGAACCTATTGTATCCCGTTCTTGCCAAGTTCATAGACGTCGTGATATCCGGCTTGTCGTACGGCAGGCTCGTGGTTGGGTGCGGCCGCGGCTGCATCC
>JANXQG010000244.1 GCA_025356915.1 Planctomycetota bacterium
GAGCATAATTACTCGCTCAAGCGAAAGCCTGGCGGCGAGAAGCTGACGCTCAAGAAGTAGAGATGGATCGGTAGTGATCATGGCAGCAGGCAGCCTAGCATGGAGCATTTCCTGGCTGTTACAAGCAGCAATTCAAATACCGCAGCGAAGATCTTTTTCGTGAGGTCGGAATTCGTGTCAGTAAGTCTCAACTATATAATATCTTACGCTTCCAGGATGGTCGGCTGCAAGTGAGAAAACTCGGCCCAAGTCTGCCATTGACCAGGGCAAATCACGAGAGATCTGCCATTTTGGCAGGGCAAGATTGCAAAAAACGCATATTACTTGGGTTTTTGGCTGCGAAAACTCTCGCCACGACGTGGGCCTAGCACGGCCTCTGCGTATTCCGCTACCTGTTCGGCCGTTTCCCAATAGTGATCGTAGACCCAATTCTCGTCGTACTCACACTTGTCGGTCGTGTAGGCGCGACAGATCTTGGGACGAGTTTCATAGATACCACAGAGGCTGTTGGGCTGCAGGTGCTTACAAGGCGTGTGGACGATCAGATACCAGTCGCCGCCTTCGATGAAGACGCTCGCCCTCTCGTGCAATAAAAACCATCGCATGTGGTCAAAGTCGCGCCAAGTGGTCGGCTTATCCATCGCCAGGGCGAAGTAGCGGCAGCATTTCGCCGTGCAAAAAGAACACAAACACTCACCGGGATTGAGATCCTCTCGGCTAGGTTTGCCGCATTTCAACTGCGATGGATCGAGAATATCAAGCGCGGTCGTGGACATGCTCTCACTTCACCAACGACGGACAACTCCCGCCGCAGGGACAGGGGTCGGGCTTGCGCAACATCACGCGGCTGTCGGCCACCGAGCAACCTTGCCCGCGGGCGTGGACGATCAGCGGGTTGATATCCAGCTCGGAAATCTCCGGATGGTTGCAGACCATGTGTGAAAGCCGCAGCAGGATATCGACGATGGCATCGACGTCCGCCGGCGGTTTGCCGCGGAAGCCATCGAGTATCTTGAATGCCTTGATCGACCGGACCATGCGCTGGGCCGAGATCTGCCACATGGGGGCCAAGCGAAAGGTGACGTCCTTGAGAACCTCGACCATCGTACCACCCAAGCCGAACATCATGAGCGGCCCGAAGCGGGCGTCACGACTGGCACCCAGGATCACCTCGACGCCCTTGGGAGCCATCTGCTCGACGAGAATCCCCCGAATCTTCGCTCCCGGCACGTGCTTCTGCACGTTTTCATGGATTTGAGCATAAGCCGCCCGTGCCTGATCGGCACCTACCACCTTGAGGATCACGCCACCAGCGTCGTATTTGTGAATCACGTCGGCCGACATGACTTTCATGGCCAACGGCCCACCGATCTCGGTGGCCAGTTTGGCCGCTTCGTCGGGCGAGCAGGCAACATCGCTCTTCAGCAGCGGCAGACCATAGCACGCCAGCAACGGGCGGCACTCGGCCTGGCCCATGTAATAGCTGTCCTTGTCGCCTAATGTCTTTTCCACAATCTTCCGCGCTCCGGCCACATCGCAGTCGGCCAGATCGATCATCACGCGGTTCGGAACTTCTTGCAGCGTCACCAGACGAACCGCCGCGGCCAAGGCTCGCACGCCGTCCTCCGGGAATGGATAGTTGGGAATGTGCGCCTTGCGGAGAATTGCCACGCCGGCGGCCACATCGCGAACGCCCATGAACGAGCAGACAACCGGTTTGTTGATGCCCTTGACCGCCTCGGGCACAACGGCGGCTGTCTCTTCGATTTCGGTCATCGACTGTGGCGTGAGAATGACGATACCCATATCGACGCCTGGATCTTCCAGCACCGTGCGGACGGCCGCCTTGTAGCGATCACTGCGCGCGTCGCCGATCACGTCAACCGGGTTGCGGAGCGAGGCCGTGGCAGGAAGCGAGGGGCGAAGTTTATCCTTTGTGGCCTCGGACAACTCGGCCAACTGTAGACCGTTGCGGACTGCGGCATCGGTGGCCATGATGCCCGGGCCGCCGGCATTGGTGATGATCGCCACCCGTGGCCCCTTGGGCAGCGGTTGTGTGGTATAAAGCGCTGCGTAGTCGAACAATTCGGCAATCGTATCCACTCGCTGTACGCCGCTTTGTGCCAAGAGGGCGTCATAGACCGAGTCCGAGCCGGCCAGCGAACCCGTGTGACTGCTGACCGCCTTGGCACCTTCCGGCGACCGGCCCGACTTCAAACAAAGCATCGGCTTGTGCGTTTCCCAGAAAATCTTACGGGCACGCTCGATAAACTGCCGGCCGTTGCTCACGTCTTCCAGATACATGGCAATCACTGCGGTGTCTTCGTCCTGGGCCAGATAGTCCAGCAGGTCGATCTCGTTCACATCGGCCTTATTGCCGAAACTGATGAACTTGCTGAAGCCCATGTTACGTTCCTCGGCGTAATCCAGCACCGAGGTGCAAAGCGCGCCGCTTTGCGAAAGGAAACCGAGGTTACCCGCAGCAGGCATCTTGCGGCCGAATGTAGCGTTCATCCGCACATCGAAATGCGTGTTAATCACCCCCAGACAGTTGGGGCCGATCAGCGGAATGCCAGCCGCTTGGACCTTCTCGCGAAGTTTGTCTTCCATCGCCGCACCTTCCGGCCCGACTTCCTTGAAACCGGCCGAAATCACCACCATGCCGCGGACCTTCTTGGCGATCGCTTCATCGGTCACGCTCAACGCTGCAGCGGAAGGGACGATCAACACGGCCAAATCCACCGGGCCTGGCACATCACTGAGCGTGGGATAGGCGAACACGCCCATTACATTGGTGGCCTTGGGATTGATAGGATAGACGGGCCCATTGAAACCAGAGTACAACAAGTTGCGGAAAATATCGTTGCCCACTGTGCCAGGCCGCGTCGATGCGCCGACCACGGCGATCGATTTGGGGGAAAGGATACCATTGAGCCTGGAACAACTCGTACCACTGGACATGCGAGAAACTCCTATCGATTGCTAAGGCGAGCACTCCGACTCGCCGATCGCGACGGTTATGCTGGAAGAAAATAATTAATGATGCCAAAAGCCATTATCTCGCAAGGGCGAAACGACAACAAGGGGAGTTACGCGTCCAAGTTTACAAAAAAACCATGGGATTATTATTGAACCAATATGGCAATCTTAGGGTCAGACTCAAGTTTTGAGCCACCGCCACAAGAGGGATATCTGGTATTCCGGCTTCCGGCAGTTTTCCGCATAGGAAAGAAACGCTGAGGTGACAATTAACAGGTAGGCTCGACAAGGGACGAAGTCGAGGTAGAGATCACTTCCACGGGTTCGGCCAGTCGCCCCAACAGTCCAGGTAATGCTGATAAGCCGGCAATTGGGCGGCCTTCTGTTCGAGCCAGGTCTTGACTTCGGCAACGATCTCCTGCTCCGCGTCGATCGAGAGTTGCCCAATAAGCACACGGCTGCGGAGGAAAACGAAGTAGGTGTCCAGGACGTCGCAGCGGCAGTAATCGTTGATCTCGGCCAGCTTACCGAGATCGTAAAGATCCTGGACCATGTTGCCTTGTACGTCCATTTTGCCGGGCTTGCCGATCAAATTGGCCGCCAGGTTCAATCCGCCATTGAACCGCGTGCTGCCGAAGTTGGTCAGCAGCTCGCAGAGGTCAATATGGGCCGTCGTGTTGTAGCGGTTCCGCGATTGCTCGGAAGGTTTGCCGGTCGATTCAAACCAGCCGGGCAGGCTCAGGCCATAACGGAAGGCGGTCAGTTCCAGGAGTGGCAGATCAAACCCACGGCCGTTGAAGCTTACGAGGGTCGGCCGGTGATATTTCTCCCACCCGCGCCAGAAATTCTCCGCGATCACGTGCGGGCGAAACTGCGGTTCATCGAGTACAACGACATCGACGAGGCGGAAATCGGCTGCAACCTTGCCCACCGCGACGGAGATCGGTATCTGGAACGTGTAAGGAATAAAGTCGCTTTGAAACTTCTCGAGCAGTTCGGCCCGATAGCGGCGAACGCCTTCGGCCGGCGTCAGCGACTGGCCCGGGTAGCGGAGTTTGGCCACGAGCGGCGCATCGGCGATACTTTCAATGTCAAAGACGAGGTAACGGATCGAGGCTGGCATGAGGGGGGAGCTAGGAGTTGGTTGTCGCTTACGGCTTCATAATATTCATCCATTCTAATCTCATGCTTCCTTAAGCAGAAGCGGCACTTCCGGTTCTGAGTGCAAGCCCAAATGGCTACAAGGACTTTGATCCCTGCTTCTCCGCCGGCACCGCCTTCGTTGCATCCACGCGCGTGGAGGTGGAGTTTTGTTGGACGGGCGCGGGGAGCGAGACCTTCGGCTCCTCGACCTTCAACTGCCGGCATACTTCGGCCAAGCGTTGAGTGACTTCCCGCACAACCTTGGTGGCGTAGTGCATGTTGTGGATATCGTTGCCCTTGGTCAGTAAGTCCAGATCGTGACGCAGCTTGCCAATCTCCTCGACGAGCTTGGCAGGGCGGTCACCGGGCTGCTTGGCTGCGGTTTCCACCTTCGTCATCGTGGCCTGGAGTATGGGCAGTGCACTCCGCAGGCTGATGTGATAGGCCTCGAATTGCTTCACGGTGGCCGCGTCGTGGCAGACCGAACACATGGCCTTGGAGCCGCGCACAAGTTCGGTACCCGTCGAAGAAGTTTCCCGAACGGTGTGGCAGGTACGGCACTCGACGCGAATACCGATCATCAGGTTAGAGTCCTGGGAAACTGCCTTCGTCCCCGTTTCCTCAAGCAGCCTGGCTCCCCTTCCCTGGAGCAGATTGACCTGCTCCTGGTGATGGTTCGGGTGGCAAGACTGACAATCGCTGGAGGCGTGCTCGAGCTTCTTGAGATCCAGCGCGTGCAGGATAGGCGAGTGGCATTGGATGCAATCAACTTTGTGATCGGTAACGTGCTTCTTGTGCATGAATTCGTGATCTTGGATATGCTCCAAGTCGCCCTCGCGGTTGTGACAGGAGAGACAGCGTTCGCGGGGCACTTCGCCTTTGCCGCGGATCAGGTCGCCATGGCAGCTCTTGCAATCGACGCCTTTCTTGAAGGCCAGCTCATGCGTGAATTTTACGCCACCGCCCAGATCGAACTCCCGCTGGGGAATCTGGTGGCAATGCGTGCAGGCACTGAGCTTCTCGTTGAACGGCTGGTCTTTGAAGTGGCAGAGGAAGCAGGTGGTGGTGGTCACGGTCATGTGCTTACCTTGCACGATCTGGCTGTGGCAACTCGTGCAGCGGAGGGTCTTGCCTCGGCGGCCCTCTTGCAAGTGTGGCGTATGATCGAAGGGAATGCCATGAAAATCGACTTTGCCGGAGAGCATGCGGGTTTCATGGCAACCGGAGCGGAGGCAACTGGCGTCGGGAATTTCAGCCGACGGCCGCGTGCCCGCACTGGCGGTGACATACTTGAGCAATTGCACAAGGCCGAGCATCTTGCCGCGAAGCTTGCCGCCAACCCCCGGCGGGAAATGGCACTCGACACAGGTCACGTCCTTATGGCTCGATTGTTGCCACGACTTATAGTAAGGCTCCATGATGTGGCAACTGTTGCAGAACACGGGGCGAGAAGTATACCAGCCAGCCGCCGCAGCCATGACCACCATCAGAAACAGCCATGCGGCGAGTACGGCCAAGGTGGGATAGAGAATGGCTCGCACCTTCCGCCAGAGGGAACGAGGAGGGTGAGCGGCGGGCGAGGGCGTGTTCGAGGGTTCCATGGATAAGTTCTCTTCAGCGTGCAACAGTCAGTCGAATCAGTCCGGTCGGTCGGAATTTTTTAGTTTCAGCCTAACGAGGCGACGATCATGCCCAACAGCAGTGCCAGCCCAACAGCCAGCGCCAGGAATCCAAAAGTGCGGATACACCAGAGCACGGCTAGCCCTGGACTGGTGGTGCGCATTGCATCCAGCTTGCCTTCTTGCTCCAATCGCTCGAAGTATTCCGGCCGATCCTCCTTGAACTCCTCTTCGCTCACCAATCCCGTCAACACCGACATGTCCGCGGGGAACCTGTCTGGCCGGAGATGGGTGTTGAAGAAGTGGATGGCAAAGACGAAGCCAGTGGCAAGCAGTGCCTGCGTCGAATGGATCACCTGGGCGATGTTCAGGGCGGTTCCCGGCAAGACTCCGCAGAAGAAGTTGGGAAACCAGAGCACCAAGCCGGTCGAACCGATGATCACGGTGTCGGCGATCGCGCCCCAGAAGTCGATCTTCTCCCAGTAGGACCAGCGATCGAAACCCGGCCTCGGCCCCAGACCGAAGAACCATCGCAACATCTTCAAGAAGTCCTTGAGGTCGCGAAGGGTTGGCAGCGGCGAATCGGACCCGAAGATCATGCTGACTAGGGTCCGGCCCTGCTTGCGGCCCTCAACCAACAACCGCACCATGCGGAACATATAGACGAGCATCGAGATGAGCAGAATAACGCCAAAGAAACGATGCCAGAAGCTCGTCGATTCAAAACCACCCATGCCTCGAGCCAGAAATCTGGCCCATGGCGCACTGTGGTATTTCAGCGGCAGACCCGTCAAGGCCAGACCGAGGAACGAAGTCATCATGATCGTGTGACCGATGCGATGGAACGAGACGAACCGTACGTAGGCCGTCTCGCCCGGCCTTAGACCATGGGGTCGGCCATGCTTCAGCACTTCGACCAATCCGCGAATGAACCACAAAAGCGAGTGGACGCCGAAAAAAGCGAAGGTCGAGTATAACAGTGTCAGCAAGGTAACCCTGACGGCGTGGACCACGGGGGCCTTCGCGGCATCGGAAGCATCGATATGCGGACTGAAGTTCACGAAATTGCGGCCGGCTTTGGTGTGACACTTTCCGCAGGTATGCACCCGATTCGCTGGGGCAAGCGTGGAGTTGGGGTCGTCCAAAGATAGGAGATTAGGATCGTGGGCACCGTGACAGTCGGCGCACTTGGCGGCTGGCCCGTACCCCAGGTCGGTCAACTTGCCGTGCATGCTTAAGGCATAAGAACTCGACATACTGCCGTGGCAGTTTCCGCAGCGATCCGGCAACGTGTCACGGAAGGCGACGGATCCGGGCGACGGCAGGTCGTGCCCCTGGTGGCACGAGGTGCAGGTCGGTTTTTGCGTCGTCTTTCCACCGGGCGCGGGGCGACTGGCCTGGCCGCCCAGACCACCTCGCCCGTGGACGCTGGCTCGCAGCCGATCTTCGATTCCGATGTGGCACTTGCCACAGGTGTCGGCGACGTGGGTGTCATGGAGCGTGGATCGCTGGTCGTTGGGGCGGAAAACATTGTGGGCACCATGGCAATCGGCGCAGCCCGGCCCTACCGCGAGCCCCTTCTTTGCCATCGCCTGACCGTGGACGCTGCGCAGAAAACTCTCCACTTTCTCTTTGTCTTTCTCCACCTCCTGGTGGCAGCCGCCGCAGGTTTTCACCTGGCCTGCCAGGCGAACAGGCGATTTGGGATCCTTGACCGGAAGGAGGCCATGGGTAAACCGCCCATGACACCGATCGCAACTCATCAGCGAGCCTTCCCCGAGCGCGTTTTTCGCGCCGGCCGTGGCATGCACGCTCTTGCGCAGGTCCGTAATCACATCCACGGCAGCACGTCCAGCCTTTACGCCTTCGCTTGAATGACACTTGCCGCAAAATCCAACCTGGTCGCTCAGCTTCTCCTTCATGCTCGCAGAAATGGCGTGCGGAGAGATCTTTCCCTGGTCGTCCGCATGGGCGTGGCAGTCGAGGCAGCTCACACCCTTGTG
>JANXQG010000275.1 GCA_025356915.1 Planctomycetota bacterium
GATATACGCCAGCACGGTCGCACTGGCCGGCCGCTGGGAGACGAAACTTTCCTTGGTCGTCTGGAGGAAATGGTAGGTCGTGTCCTCAAACCCCAAAACGCGGCCCAAAACCGAAACTGAATACGAATTAAGTCATGTGTCCCCGGAATTGGTCCCCCGGCAACCATTTTACCCATCGAACTTACAAAGAATACCCTCAAAGAAGGTAGGTAAATCCAAGGCGATTGCGACGAGGCGCCTCGGCCACGGCCAGCTTTCTCGCCTATAACATCCCGGTTGGGTTTGGTGTCCGGCGAGCGATCCTGACGCGAAACGGAATTCTCTCTCTTTCATTGGTGGGGGGGAATGGGCAGGAAAAGGAATGTGGTTGGCTGGCTCGTTGTTGTCGGTCTGTTCCCGGTACTGAATGGCGGTATAATGAGTGTTTCCAAGGCAAACGGAATGCTTTCATGGTTGCGAAAAAGCTGAGCAAGGTTATTGTCAAAGCCCATCGCCGTGGCAAAGTCGGCTGGGATGTGGAAAAATATATCGAGGTTATCCCGCATTTCCTGCAACCGCACATGACTTTGGTTTGAACGGGTTCGGGCAGGACGGTGCCTAAGATTGTGCCGAGGCGGGGCAGCATTGTGCATCGTGAGGCGGTGGAGAAGTTGCCGAGTAGGTTTGGGGGAGGTTGAAAATGTTGAAACAGCAAAAACCTAAGCAGCTCGGTTCGCTCAGTTGCCTACCTTCATGGGAGCAGCGGTTCAAGGAACTGAAAGCGTTTAAGAAGGCACATGGTCACTGCAATGTTCCTTACAATTACCAGCCAAACCCTGCACTGGCTCGTTGGGTGTCCAATATTCGCCATGCGAAGAAGCATGGCAAGATTGCTGAGGAAAGAATACATCGCCTCGATGCTCTCTGTTTTTTTTGGAACCTTAAAAGAAACATTGATTCTGCTGCTGTAAGGAAACAACGCATCAACGAGCTTAAAGCGTTCAAGAAAGAACACGGACACTGCAATGTTTCGGGCAAAGACAAGAAATACCCCGCACTGGCTCATTGGGTTTCCTACCTGCGGCGCCGGAAGAATCGGGGAAAAATCGACCAGAAGACAATCAAATGCCTCGATGCGCTCGATTTTTCTTGGGGGCGGAGGGCTTGGAAGCAACATGTCCATGATCTGAAAGTGTTTAAGAATAAAAATGGTCACTGCAAGGTGCCATTTCGGTATCCGCTAAATCCCACTCTTGGGCAGTGGGTGAACAGCGTCCGCCAATGGAAGAAGCAGGGAAAACTTACCGAGGATAAAATCCTCATCCTTGATGCTCTTGATTTTACTTGGATGATAAAAATGCGGGGCATTCGGGTTCCCTGGAAACAACGCATCCACGATCTGAAAGCTTTTAAGAACATACACGGTCACTGCAATGTTCCATACGAGTATCCTCCAAAACCTGCACTCGGTCATTGGGTGAACAATGTTCGACAACAAAAGAAGCTTGGCACACTTACAGAGGACAGAATCCTCCGCCTTGATGCTCTTGGGTTCGTTTGGAAGAGTTTGAAGAGGAGACCATCTCAACGGCTAGAAAACTCGTCTAAGACCTGCGTGCCAAGTAAAACGCGATACACTCGTTGACGAAGTGATTAACCCCGATTGTATGGGTTGATTGTCCATGTCGCCAGGGCCGATTTGCCCCCCGCGCGCAGCGATGCTGCTAAAGGCAAGAAATACGAGTTTCATATCTTATTGCTATCATTCAACCTACGTCGTTTTGTATTAACCAACCGGCACTAAATTGAGTCAGAGCCATTTTGAGTCTTGCTCCAAATTCGAGAGCCTTACGATAGTAGAAGGAATCAAGGGGGTGTGGACACAATGTTGGGATCGCCTGTCGCAATCTTGAACACAGGCACAACGAACGTCACCGAATAGTCGATGCCCGGCACGTTCGCGGCTGCTGTCAACCGCCAGAGTGTCTGGTCGTCGGAATTTCGCTCGTCGCTGGGACGACAATCGGCAGGAATCTGGAATTCCACGGGGATCGCCGACTGGTCGGCTTGATCTTCCAGCAGTTCGTGCATCACAGTCCGCTCCTCTTCCAAAACAATACTTTCCGACGTGCTGCGTTGCTTTCCGCTGCCCGTGGTGATTCGCCTCACGCAGCGGAGGCTCAGGTGGAAGCCGTCCTCCGGCCGGACCTTGGCGGACGTCTGGATCACGCCGGCAAGTTGCCCACCAATGACGCCTGGCACATAGGCCATGCGAAAAACGGATTGCCCGAACTTCCGCCACCGCAGGATGGCAAAAACCGCCCAACCGGCCAATGCCAAGCCGATCGCTGGAAACACGAGGCCCAGAAGGGCTACGTAATTTCCTTTGTGGAAGATTTCGTCGGGTAGCACAAGCCAGAGCGGAGAGGAGATCACGTTCCAAAAAATGGCCACGCACAGTGCCATGAGCATCGTCTTCCTGGACGATGAGACGATCCGCCCCGCGACCCGCCCCCGAAGGTCGGCAAGCCGTTCC
>JANXQG010000278.1 GCA_025356915.1 Planctomycetota bacterium
AGTGCCTTGCCTTTGGAAATGAGAAAAGGGATCGACGCTGCCGATCATGCGGCACGCCGGTCCCCTTGATTGCATGGCTTGTGATAAATCCCGCTTAGCAGGCGACGGTTTCCCGGTAGCCTTTGGCGAGCTTGCTGCCGATCACCTTCTCGGCATGCTTCAAGGCCGCATCACTGTCCGCGAATACCTTGGACTGGACTTGGCCCTCCGTGCCGATTCGACCGAAACGAGTGGTGACTGTGTTGCTACAGACGGAAACCTCGTAGAACTTGGCGGACGAACCGCCGACGAACTCGAAATAACGTTTCATGTTGAACTCCGGTGTGATTGGACTCTATAAACTTGTCGCGTTTTCTGGCCGTTTTGAGCGGTTACGCGATCAGGGATGGCATGGCGTCCGTGCGGACGCGGACGAACGACGGGAACCGTGGTACGCCGCGATCGGTCAACTCCTGGTAGCGGTAGGTAATCAGGCTGCCGATGGCGGGCGGATTCTCGCGTTGGGCGTCGGTGAAGCCCGTGCCCACAGAGAACGTCAGGCCGCTGGGTAACTCCACGACCACCGCACCAAGCCGGCCAGTGTGCCTGCCCCTGCCGGGCAGGTGTTCGATCACGTAACCTTCGGCGTCGTGGAACGTCTTGACCTTGAGCAAGGTTGTCGAGCGGCCTGCTTCGTAGCGTGAACCTGGCTGTCGCAGCATCAGCCCTTCGCCGCCAAGTGACTCGACGCGTGCGAGTTCGGCCTGCATGTCGGCAAACCCGCCGCAATGGGCCTGATAGAGATGCCGGGCGTAAGGCAAACGCCGTGAGCGGAACAACTCTGTGAGGAACGTCTGGCGGCCCTCGAAAGGTTCGTTCACGCCGGGTGCGTCGAAGACGACGTAACTGATCTGCCGCCAATGGTCGCTCTGGTCATGCCGCCGCACGATGCTCACGGTACGCTGGAACGCCTTGCGGTCGAGCCACAGTTCACCGTCCAGTGGTTCCTTGGGCAGCCCAGCCGTGAACCAGCTTGGGGCATGGTAGACGTTGCCTTGCCGTGACAGGAAGCAACCGCGGCTGCCGTCCCACCATGCCCGCACTCCGTCGAGCTTTTCGCTCATCCACCAGCCAGCCAGATCGGTGCTGTTGTCCCAGGCGCGGGCCAGAAGCAGCTTCGGTACGTTGGATGTGTCCTTTGCTGTGCTGGACGGGCTTGGCGGGGCTAGAACACCCAGCCGCTCCCGTTCCATCTGCTCGCCGCGGAACGATCTCAGATGTTTACAACTTCGATGTTCGATCGGTAGGCTTTGATTCCTCCAAGCGGGGCACGAGCAGGAATAGACACCGCCAATGTTCTTCAAAATGTACGGAGTGCGAGCAGAGCCCTGCACTTCGGCGGTCTCGCCGTCTTTGAGATCAAGCATGTTGTTGGTCCTTGGTTGATGGTGGATCCGTAGGTTGGCTGCCGACCAAGCGGTCGTAATAGTCCTCATTGAGCGAATGGGTTTCATAGGGCAAAGATTCCAGGTACGAGGCATCCACGCTTACCTCACAATACGCACCGTTCGCCCGCCAAACGGCCACCGAAAGACGTTCGGTGAACTGCTCCTCGGTTTCGCCGCCGCAGAGATTGGATTCCGCGTAGGCGGTGAGTTGATCGCCGCTGTCAGTCCACGCCTCGAAGGGCCACTCTTCCGCGGCTGCCGCCCTGATCGCTTCGACACCTTGGACGTTGTAGCCGGAGATCGTGACGGTCATTCCGTAGTAGCGGCTCATGCGGCGACCTCCGCAGTTGCTTTTCCGGCTTTGAATCGAGCCTGCTGCTGTTCCACGAAATTGTATGCGTTCTGCCACACGATCTCGTCGGCCGTCACGAACACGGCTCCGCCGCCGAACTCGCCCACGCGGAGTTTCGAGCAGGTGCTTGCGTAGGTCAGCGACCAACACTGATCGGGCCGGAACCGTTTGAGGAACTTCTGGACGAGCCAAGCGACGTGATCCGGATTGCCATAGTCGTCGGCGTTGAACCACAGATAACGAGACGGCGACGGGCCGTCACGACCATCGCAAAACTCAAAATCGAAACCTAGCGTGTCATAGGGCGACTCAAAATCAGGATTGTCTCGCAGAAACCGTGGCCCGCTGAAGTCCGGCTTGCTTGCCGGCATGGCAATCGTCGGATCTTCAAGCGGGAATTCATCGTCGCCATACACCGCGATCAGTTCCAATTGCTCATTGAGCCATGCCTCTTCTTCGGCGGTCAGGTTGTCGAGCGTTTCGGAGAACTGCAAGTTATTCTGGGTCATTGCGGCCTCCCTCGGGTTAAGTTGATGATTTTGATTGGGTGAATGTGAACAGCCACGATTGGTGTGATGGGATGGCATCGTCGGCGTCAGACCGGCTCGATGCTGCGAATCGACGGGATGATGTCCTCGTCCACGGCTATGCCGCGTCGTTTGAGGGCCTTGGCGAGTGTCGGGAAGTTATCGCTGGGCATGCCGAAGTCGTCGGCAACTTCGATAAACTCCAGGCTGTTGTCAACGGCGTGGCCCTCACCCTCATAAAGCTTGGCGATGGCTTCGGCTTCGCTCTCGGCTTCGACGTGGAACTTGGCACTGTGTAGCTCGTACTGCTCGATGGCATAGGTAGGCATGGTTAGCTCCGATTGCAGAGTTAGAAGGTAAACAGGCGGGCAGGAATTCATCCCGCCCGCCTGCGTCTTTGCGATCCGAACAGCGTCACTTGCACGCCCGGTCCAGCCGCCTCCGAGCCGCCCACCAACCCGCCAGGGGCAAGCCCTGGCAGTAGGCGGCGTAGGTTTGGGCAATGACCTTGCGGATCAAACGGCGATACATGGCGATAGGCATGGAAAGTCCTTATCGAGGGAAGGAACTGCCGCCACGGTCAGCCCGAAGCGGCGAAAGAAACGAGCGGCACGGTGAGTCGCATACCAGCGACGGCGGGCCTGATTGAGCGAGAACCGACGTTTGCGGGTTCCATCTGGCATGGCTGCGTCCCCTGTCAGTTGTTCGACGGGTCCGCCCGCCGCAGCTTGCGGCCAGGCTTTGACTGCAAACCGGTGCCGTAGCTGTAAATGCCTGGCTGATCGGCCGACAAACACCGGCCTGACGCCCACGATCGCAGCCGCTCAACGGACTCGGCGGCCGTAACTGCAACCGGCACGACGTTCTGGGCCGCCGCCGTAAGCGGCAAGTCCAGCAAAGCCGCCAGTCGACAGCATGCCCGAATTTCAGCACCAGTCCACTGGTCGTCCTTTGGCCGGGCCTGATTGGCTTCCAGATCGAAGAGCTTCAAGTAGATGTCCCAAATCTTCTGCTTCTGCTCGCGTTCGGGGAGATCCAGGAAGAACACGCCATCAAACCTCTCGGCACGCGAGAACTCCGGCGGGAGCTTGGAGATGTCGTTGCAGGTGCAGATTGTGAACACGTCCGAATCGTGGTCATTCAGCCAGGTCAGAAACGTGCCAAAGAGCCGTGCCGACACGCCGCTGTCACCGCTGCTGTTCACGCCGGACAGAGCCTTCTCGACTTCATCGAGGAAGCAGACACAGGGGGCCATTGCATCGACGATCTTCAGGGCTTGCCGGATGTTCTGCTCAGTGCTCCCAACGAGCGAGCCCATGAGTGAGCCGATGTCGAGAATCAGCGTGGGTCTGCCGGTTTCGGCACCAAGGGCCTTGGCAAACGCGGACTTGCCCGTGCCTGGGACCCCGAGCAACAAGACCCCGCGTGGCCGACGAAGCGGATCACGATGACCTTGACGCCGCATCGCCCGAAGAGTGAAACTCTTCAGCGATTGCAGCCCGCCCAGGCCGTCGAACCGCTCGCCCCCGCGATGGAGTTGCAGAAGGCCGCTTTTCTTTAGCGTTTGCGACTTCAATTCCCAGATGGCGTCGGGCCGGATGTTGCCGTGCCGAACGATGCTCAGGCTATACGCACCCTCCGCTTCATAGCGGGTCAAGCCGGCCGCCGCATCGAGCACCATGTTCATGTCGTCGCCTTGCGGCAGGTCGCCATCTTCGGTGGCAACGCCACGGGCAATCTGCTCAAGCTGGTCACGGGCGGGCAGATCGTGGTCAAGGACAACGAAGTGCTTTTCAAGCTCGGTAGGGATTTGCACGACGGCCGACAAGACCACGATGAAAGTACGATTCTGCTTGCCGGTGCTGATCTGCTTTGCCAGAGCCTGAACGATCTCCGGTGAATTCAAGAAACGATGGAAGTTGGTCAGGACCAAGATCGCCGAGCTGTCGGCAGATGCGAGAGCGTTGATGCTGCGGATTGCGGCCAGCGGGTCACTGCTGGCATCGGCGGGAGCGTTCTGGCCTGGAATCTGCAAGCCGGAGGCAATATCCCAGACAGCCAGACGCCATTTATTGTCGCGGCAGAGCTTGGCGATCTCGGTCAGGGCATCGTCATGCTCATGGCTTTGAATCCAGAGGCCGGTGAAGGCGGCGGAGATGTACTCCGAAAGTTGCGTAGATAGAGACATAGTGTTCCCTTGAAAGATTGGTTGTGACCAGAATTGGTCGAGGAACGATCGGCGGGTCGATCACGAGTGGTCATCGCTGCCACGAGTGCGGCGTTCGATGAATGTGTCCAAATCGGACTTGCGGTAGCAGACTTTCCTGCCGACCTTCACAAAAGGAAGTGGGTAGCTTCGCCTACATCGCCAAATACTGAGCGTTCCCACGGTTACACCGAGATAGTCTGCTGCCTGTTGCGGCGACATCATCTCGGGAACGGAACCGATCGTGACCTTGCCGGCGTTTGTAACGGTATCGGACCTGTGGCACAAAGTTGCAAACAACAAATCCGTAGTGGCGTGTAGTAGGTCAGCAACCGACTTCGCAGCGTTGTCAATCTGCTGCCGAAGTTGTTCACGTAATTGCTTTAGGTCGGCTTCCTTGGAGGATGGCTTCATGGCGTCCTACGATCGTTGCTGCTGTTGCTGCTCGGTCACGGCCGTTTGGTGGAACTCGGGCGTGAGATGTTCGTCGAGTCGCTGGCCGAGAGCCTGTTCGATGAATTTGCTGGCATCGCGGCACGACGAGCCGGTGAAGCCTTTGGTGGTGATGGCGGTTTCACCCTTGGCGGTGACGATGATCTCGATTGTCTTGCTCAAGACGCACCTCCGATCTGGACGGTCAATTTGATTGAGCCGTCGGCGAGTTGCTGTTCGGTGACGACGTGGCCCTTGCGGCGGGCCTCGATGCGGCATTTTTCGACCGCGTAGGCTT
>JANXQG010000373.1 GCA_025356915.1 Planctomycetota bacterium
CGTGGAAGGGGAACGTGGAAGGGGAACGTTGCCCGTGGGTTAAAACCCACGCGACGGGCGGAAGGGGAACGTGGAAGGGAATCGTAGCCCGTGGGTTAAAACCCACGGACGGGATTTCGTACGCGGTGGCATGTCGCGTAGCGACGTTTGATGGTAGCCGTGGGTTTTAACCCACGGACCGGATTTCGTACGCGGTGGCATGTCGCGTAGCGACGCCATGATGGTAGCCGTGGGTTTTAACCCACGGACGGGATTTCGTACGCGGTGGCATGTCGCGTAGCGACGTTTGCTGGTAGCCGTGGGTTTTAACCCACGGACGGGATTTCGTACGCGGTGGCATGTCGCGACGCGACGGGCGGAAGGGAATCGTGGTATACTCAGGGGATTCTGAATCTGTCCTTTCTGGCTTTCTTCCATGAACCCAAACGAACTTCAAGCCGCGATCATTGATTTTGTCAACCAGCCGGGCTATCAACCGGTCAAACCGCGGGTGATCGCGCATCGCCTGGGTCTGCCGCAGGATGAAGTGACGGAAGTCCGGCGTGCGGTGAAGCGTTTGGTACGCGAAGGGAAATTGGAGTACGCGTCCAAGCATCTGGTGCGCAGGCCCTCGCCCCCGGCCCCTCTCCCAAATGGAGAGGAGAGTCAGGTGCCTGCTCCTCGCTCCTTGCCCTCACCCCCGGCCGTACGCAAACATAAACATTCAAAACAGCCGCAAGTGGTGGGTATATTCCAGCGGACGCAGAAGGGATTCGGCTTTGTGCGGCCATCGCCGGTCAGTATCGAGGAGGAGGGTCTGCGGGGGAAAGAGGGCGCGGTGAAGGACATCTTCGTTCCGGCCCAATATACACTGGATGCGGCGAGCGGCGATCTAGTGGCGGTTGAGGTGAAGCATGGCGGCCGCGGGGAGTTGGGTCCGCGGGGGCGCGTGGTTGAGGTTCTTGAGAGGCAAACGCGGCAGTTCGTGGGAACCTATTTCGAGGCGGAAGGGTCGGCCTTCGTGCAAATCGACGGCACCCTCTTCGCCCAGCCGATCTTGGTCGGCGATCCGGGGGCGAAAAATGCCCGGCCAGACGATAAAGTCGTCCTGGAAATGATCTGTTTTCCCTCGCCCCTGCATGGCGGCGAGGGGGTAATCATGGAGGTTCTGGGTCCGCAGGGGGAGCCGGGAGTCGATACCCTCTCGATCATTCGCGAGTTCAACCTGCCCGAGGAGTTCGCCGAGGATGCCTTGGACGAGGCCCGGCAGGAGGCGGCCCGTTTTGACGCGTCGATCGAGGGGCGGCTCGATCTGACCGGGGAGACGATCCTCACGATCGACCCGGCGGACGCTCGGGATTTTGACGATGCCATTTCTCTGGAGAAGCTGGAAAACGGCCATTGGCGACTTGGCGTGCATATCGCGGATGTTTCGTACTTTGTCCGCCCGCGAACGGCCTTGGACCGCGAGGCGCACGACCGCGGCACGAGCGTTTACCTGCCCGACCGAGTGCTGCCGATGCTGCCGGAGCTGATATCCAACGGCCTAGCGAGCCTCCAGCCGGATCAGGTCCGCTACACGAAGTCGGCCTTCATGGAGTATACGCCCGAGGGCGTGCGCACGCATACGGAGTTCCATTCGGCCGCGATCAAGAGCGCAAAGCGTCTGACGTATGAGCAAGTGGACGCCTTTTTGGCCGATCGAGAAAGAGAGAAGAAGAAGCTTGGCGCGAAGGTCCATGACCTTTTGGGCCGGATGCACGAACTGGCGATGCTTTTGCGCGGCCGTCGCATTCGTCATGGCTCGCTGGTGCTGACGATGCCGGAGGTCAAGATCAAGCTCGACTCCGAGGGACGCGTGTCCGGCGCCTATGTGGTTGAAGACACCGAGAGCCACCAGGTGATTGAGGAGTTCATGCTGGCGGCGAACGAGGCGGTGGCCGAGTTGCTCCGCGACAAGGGGCTGCCATTTTTGCGGCGGATTCACGAATCGCCTAGCCCGCTCAAGCTCCGTGCCTTGACCGAGTTCGTTCGCGAATTGGGCCTGCCCGTCAGCGGCCTGCACGACCGCTTTGAATTACAGCAGTTGCTCAAGACGGTGGCGACACTCCCCGAGCAACATGCGGTGAATTACGCCGTGCTGCGTGCAATGCAGCGTGCGGTTTACAGTCCAAAAGAAGAAGGGCACTATGCCCTGGCGAGCGATTGCTATTGCCACTTCACGTCGCCTATCCGCCGCTACCCCGACTTGCAAATTCACAGGCTACTGGATGAACTCATCCGCAAGCGCAAGCCGCGTTTGAAGTTGGGCGAATTGGTCGTGCTGGGTCAGCATTGCAGTGACCGCGAGCAACGTGCGACCGCCGCCGAGCGCGATCTGACTCGTTTGAAACTCTTGGCCTATCTGAGCGACCAGATCGGGTTGGAGATGGATGCCTTGGTCACGGGCGTGGAAAAATTTGGCCTGTTCGTGCAAGGCGTTGAACTGCCGGCGGAGGGGCTGATTCGGAGCGAGAGCTTGGCGGACGACACTTACACTTTCGACCGCACGACGCACTCGTTGACCGGCCGGCGGTTTGGGAACCGATTCCGTCTTGGTGATCGGCTTCGCGTGGCCGTCGCACGCGTTGACCCATTGCGGCGGGAGTTGGACTTCCGCCTGCTCGGCCGCGATGAGGAAGCGAGGGGAGATGTCAAGCGGAAGAAGAAGGGGAAGGAGGCGAGTAAGGAACCTATCAAAAAACGGGGGAGAATTGACCGCAAATAGGGGACGATAAGAGGGGAGGGAGGATTGACATCGGACAACGACGCCTTAGAATTGGAGCAATCCTTAACTTTCATTTCTTTTTCGAGGAAAAGCCATGGCCGTATCGTTCTCACTCGAACATTCATCCGTCGCGGCAGCCGCCGGCAGTTTGCAATTTCGCACCCAAGCCTTCATCAATGGCCAGTTCCGCGGCGCTGCGTCCGGCAAGACTTATGCTTCGGTCAACCCGGCCACGGGCAAAGTGCTGGCCCAGATCGCCTTGTGCGATGCGACCGACGTCGACGCGGCGGTCAAGGCTGCACGTAGGGCATTCAACTCCGGAGTGTGGGCTGGACGTTCCCCGGCCGAGCGGAAGCATACCTTGCTGAAATTCGCGGATCTGCTTGAGCAGAACCTTCCGGAACTCGCCCTCTTGGACTGCCTGGACGCCGGCAAGCCGATCAACGACTGCATGAATATCGACCTGCCTGACACGGTCCACTGTTTTCGCTGGCACGCCGAAGCGATCGATAAGGAATACGAGCGTGTAGCACCCACAGGGCCGGGCAATGTTGCCATGATCGTCCGCGAACCACTCGGGGTCATCGCCGCGATCCTGCCCTGGAACTTCCCGATCCAAATGGCGGCATGGAAGCTGGGGCCCATCCTTGCGACGGGCAACAGTGTCGTGGTCAAGCCGGCTCGCCAGACCTCGCTCAGTGTATTGCGGCTGGCCGAGTTCGCCGCGGAAGCGGGGATTCCCGAAGGCGTTCTCAACGTTGTACCCGGTAACGGTTCGACGATCGGCGCCGCACTGTGCAAACATGGAGACGTCGACGCCGTGGCCTTCACCGGCTCGACCGAGGTCGGACGCCAGTTGTTGGAGTACTCAGCCCAATCGAACCTCAAGCGGGTCGTCCTGGAACTCGGCGGGAAGAACCCGCAGGTGGTTCTGGACGATGCCGGAGACTTGGCTTCCATCGCCGCAGGAGTGCTCAATTGCGTTTTCTGGAACATGGGCGAGAACTGTAGTTCTGGCTCGCGGCTGATCGTTCATCGCAAGGTGAAGGACCAACTGCTGGCCCACATGCTCGAAGCCAGCGGCCCGTGGACCGTCGGC
>JANXQG010000375.1 GCA_025356915.1 Planctomycetota bacterium
GGTGGTGCGACCGCAGCCGGAGCCGCAGGTGCTTGAGCCGAGGCAGAATCGGAAAGAAGCCCAGCCAGGACGATCGTTCCCAAACTGACCACAAACCAAGAAAAGTTTTTCATACGTGTCCTCGTCCACAAATCCGTGGAAAACGTAATGCAAGCCATAAACCACAAGACCAGTATATCTGCTTATCGACTGCGGCAAACCAGGCCTTGACTAACTCCACCATCGTTTCAGGCATGATCGCTACCACTGGACCGCAAGGTTTACCTAACCGTCAGACTATGGCTTGTGCCTCCCGTTCTCCCCATTTCTGGAAGTTGTCTCTTTCAAGATATTGGGAAAATTGGACAAACTGTAGCGGTGAGCTACACTTGATCAAGGTTTTATAAAAGCCGTTTGAAAATCTGAAATATAGCATAGGCGCGCGGATGCCTATGTGGGTGGTTCTGAAATAGCTCTTTTTTGGAGTGAGATAAACTAATTCACAAGGTTTTGAGAAGGAGGCAGACCCGTGCGAAATGTATTTGCCGTTGCGATCGTGGCCATCACAAGTTTCCTTGGAACACCGGACCCGGCACAAGCGTCGCTTTGTGGAGCTTCGCGATGCTGCCTTCGGGCCGCACCCTCCTCGTGCTGTACACAGAGTTACTGCACGGTGATGAAAACCGTCCAGGAAACGGTCTATGAAGAGCGGACCATGGACGTCTATCATGTCGAGTACGGGGAAGTGAAGGACAAAGTCAAAATCCCCGTCGTCAAGTATAAAGAAGGCACGGCTTATCGCTGCTGCTGCGTCACGGTGCTTCAACTCCCTCCGCCGAGCAACTGCCCAACGGTCAAGACCTGTGCCCCGACCACCGACTGTACCACTGGCAATTGTGGCCCCAGCGGCTGCCCCGAGCTTGTGCCTGTCAAGGTCTTAAAGAAGTGCCCCTACACAACCATGCATGAGGTGATTGAGGAAGAGGAAATCGAGCGTCCCCGCCTGACATGTAAGCTGGTCAAGGAAGAAATCATTGTTTGCGTGCCGCACTTGGTCTGCAAACAGGTGCCCGTGCAAGTTTGCTGCCCAACGCCCTGCTCCCGCCGCTGCGTCACTGCCGTACCGGCTCCGGCTCTGAATACGGGCTGTAGCAAATAAGAAGAGACGCGCTCGGCTAGAACTTCGACATGTCCACGGCCTTGCCTCCATTCACGGTTCCGTTGCGGGAACCAAGATTTGAAAAGAGTTCAGAATCGACGGAATAGCTGATGGTGATCGTGGCACCATCGCACAGCACGAAGTTGGCGCCGTTGGGGTGCGCGCTGCCGAAGGCTAATGTCTCACAAGCACTGTTATTGTCCGCGCGATCTTGCATCGGTGCTTTGTAAGTTGAGCGGCAAACGTCAGAACACATGCCCGCATACATATTCGCTTTGTCGGCACCCGTTTGGCCTGAGTCATTGCTATAATAACGGGTCTTTGCTAGATACTTCTCGCCCGCCAGAATCGTGCTGGAAAGACCGTCGACGACGTCGTCCTTCCGAATCATGCTCTGCTCGAAGCAGATGCCGGTGCATTTTGTCAAGGGAATGTCGGGGGGATTTGAGCTGTTGTTGAAGTGTGGCGTGAAGTAAGTAGCTTGGGCTGA
Organism: Planctomycetota bacterium; assembly: GCA_025356915.1. GTDB lineage: Bacteria > Planctomycetota > Planctomycetia > Pirellulales > Thermoguttaceae > JANXQG01. The sequence continues at coordinate 1,629 of JANXQG010000375.1, forward strand.
TTTGGAATCGTCAGCCGGACCGACGCCGTATTCATTAAAGGCTTGATCGCCCACATTGACGGCATAGTCGGTTCTAGCGACCTCAAACAAGGTGACTCCGCCCGAATTTTTCACTACTACCGTACAGGCGAGTAGGGCAGGCCGTGGCCGCGTGGGACAATTGGCAAAGGGCAAAGCAGTTGCGACGAACTTCAGAATTCCTTGCTTCTTGGCATTGAGGTCAGGTTGCTGCCCGGGGAAACTTTTTCCCAGGTCATGCAGGGCATTCAATTCCGTGTGGGGAAGAATGTTGTAGATCCAGCCTCCCGGCTGCTGATCGCCATAACCGCGGTCTGGATCGCCGGTCCATCCGCTTCCCCAACCGCCGGTTGGAAATATTTGCTGGGCCTCTTCGTGGGCCAAGCAAGCCATCCCCAATTGTTTGAGGTAGCTTTTGCATTGTGCGCCGCGAGCCGACTCCCGAGCGTATTGCACGGCCGGCAACAGCAAGCCGATGAGGATTCCGATGATCGTGATGACAACCAGTAGTTCCACGAGGGTGAAACCGTTTCGCTTCAGAGCGGCGTGGTTTTTTTGACTACGGAACATAGAATCTCTCCTTTGGAACGTTGGAATCTCGATTCTATCAGAATATCGGAGATTTCAAGAAAATGCAAGAACTGGTCGCGAAACTATACCGCTCGCGGTCGAGACTGACACTAACCCGAAGCGCAAGCGAGGTTGTTAAGTCGTTACCTTGTTAGTAGGTAATCGGACAATCTCGACCGCGAGCGGTATACCTATCGCACCGGTGCCCATTCAGGGCGTTGGGGACGGGCGGCGGTTTGTGCGGGTTCGGCATCGGGGAGAGGCTCATGCCGGGGTAGCGGCGAACCGTTCAAGGCAACGGCAATCAACCGTTCGGCCTGAAGCTTTCGGCCGTCACGGGTCGTATAGCGTACAAAAACTTTCAGCCGATCGTGGGCCGGTGTGGATGTCCAAGGCAATCGCAGGTGAATTCCTTGCTGCGAGCCTGTGCGGATCATCGTTTGGGTCTGTGCGACCGCGAAATCCCAACGCGCCAGCCTGGCTTGTTCACCATTCAAGGCCGGGTCAAGCAGTGCCACGCTGATATCGCCGGGCGCATTGACGATATTGCCGCCAAAGTCGCGTGGCTCGACAACCACCAGTAGCCCCTCGTCGCTCGGCCGGTCGCCACTGCCAATTCCCCCCGTAAGTGCTGGGTGTAGCGTGATCTGGGCCACCGGACTGTTATCGGCCAAGACCGAATCAGCAGCCAGCGGTTGACCGCCAGCCGGATTCCACTGCGATGATTTGCGGGGGGGAGAACTTTCGGACGGCAGAACTTGTCGCGGCGGCGCGCTAGCGTCTGGAACTCTCATTCGATCGGGAACCTCACCCGGCGTAACTTCCATGCCTGGCGAGATATGGATTTCACCCGAACGGGGAGTCTCAGGTTCGGCGTTGGTTCGCCCTGGCGGAGTGAAAGGCGGAGCAGGACGGATAACAGCCGGGCCAGATCGACCACCTTCAGTCGTACCTGGCTCGGGAGGCATTTCTCTTGACGGAACGCTGCGCGTGACGGCCGACTGAACCGGCGCGCTGGAATTCAGGGTTTCTTCTAGGTCTTCGATCCGATTCCGCAGTCGATAGATTTCCCGGTCTTTTTTGGAGTTATCACGTTCCAACAACGCGATCGATGGGTCGTTGCGGCATCCTGCCAAGACTAGCCCGAGAAGACAAGGGACGAAGATTTGCCAGATTTTCATAAAGCCCTCGCGCAAAGGGATGTTGCCGCGGCTTCCATGCCACAGCGTCCTGAGCCCCCTCACCTAGCCACGGAACGGATCAAATCCGAATCTGAATGTCGAAATCCGAAACAAGTTCAAATGTAAAATATCAAGCTCGAAATCCGTTTTGTTCATTCCTATTTTCGTATTTTGTATTTGTTTCGGATTTCGCGTTTCGTAATTCTTCATTCCCGTCCCATTCATTCCGATGGCTTGGGCGGTTCCATGTGTTCGAGAACTTGGTCGATCAATCCATATTCCATTGCTTCTTCCGCCGACATGAAGCAGTCGCGATCGGTGTCCTTCTCGATTTTTTCCAGCGGATGTCCTGTGTGCTTGATAAGGATGCGGTTCAATCGCTCCTTGACCTTCGTGAACTCCTTGGCGTGGATCAAGATTTCCGCCGCCGTGCCTTCCATGCCGGCCAAGGGTTGGTGGATCATGATCCGGGCATTGGGGAGCGCCCGCCGCTTGCCCGCCGTGCCTGCACAGAGCAGAATCGCGCCCATGGACGCACACTGCCCGACGCAGTAGGTGGCCACGTCGCAGGTAATGAACTGCATGGTGTCGTAAATCGCCATGCCGGCACTGACGCTACCGCCGGGCGAGTTGATATAGAGGTGGATAAGAGCCTTGGCGTCTTCCGATTGCAGGAAGAGCATTTGGGCGACGATGCTGTTGGCGACTTCGTCGTTGATCGTCGAACCAAGGAAAACAATACGGTCGCGCAGCAGGCGGCTGTAGATGTCCATCGCCCGCTCTTCGCGGCCGCTTTTCTCCACCACATAAGGAATGAGCGGCATAGTCGGTTACTCCTCTTCGTCTTCCTTGGCCACAATCTGCTTGGTAAGAATGTCGTCGACGATGCCGTAGGCCTTGGCCTCTTCAGCGTTCATGTAGAAGTCGCGGTCGGTATCCTTGGCAATCCGCTCCATGGGCTGGCCGCTGTGCGTAGCAAGGATTTGGTTCAGTACGTCGCGAGTTTTCAGGATTTCTTGGGCCTGGATCTCGATGTCGGAAACCTGCCCGCCGACCTGCCCATAGGGTTGGTGCATCATGATCTTGGCGTGCGGCAGGGCGAAACGCTTCCCCTTGGTGCCGCCGACCAGCAAGACCGAGCCGCCACTAGCAGCCAAGCCCACGCAATAGGTGGCCACCGGGCAGCTAAGGATCTGCATGGTGTCATAAATGGCCAGCGTGGCACTGACACTGCCGCCGGGTGAATTGATGTAGAAATGGATGTCCTTGCGGCGGTTCTCGCTCTGCAAGTACAGGAGTTTCATCACCAACTCGTTAGCATTGCCGTCATGGATCTCGCCCTGAAGCAGGATAATGCGGTTTTCCAGCAGTAGATCGCCCAGCGTCAACTGCCGTTGCCGCTGATAGTCGCGATAAGAAGACGACATGTGAGGGTCCACGGTCAAGGAATGAGAGAAAGAGTAATCCGTCACAATTCAGTATTCCGTTACTTTGGTATTCCGTCCAAAAACAACTTGCGGTCCGGCCGTCTTGCCTGCACATGCAGCCGGGACGGCCGCACCACAAAACAAGAAGTTCATGTTGGACGGGTACTTAGCCTCGTCCAGCGTTCTTATCGTGCGTCTCGTGCTGTTCCACGGCCGACTCGCCACCAGGCTTGGCATTGGGGATTTCGGAATGATCGCCGCCAGCGGCCGTCAACTCCAACGCCGCCACGTCGCTTTCGTCGATCTGGTAAGGTACTTCGTGGAAAACGGCGTTGGCGAGAATCAGGTCGATCACCTTTCGCTCGATGATCTGGTTCCGCAGCACGTCCATTGAACCGCGTTTCTCCAAGCGAGCACGCACTCGCCGAGGCGACTCGTTGGCCTGCTTGGCGATCATGGCGATTTCCGTGTCGTAATCGCTTTCAACGGCGTCAATCTGCTGGTCTTCGGCGATCCGCTCGAGGATGAAATGCTCCTTCAATGCACGTGAAGTCGAGACGCGGCTATTCTGCCGCAAGACGTTTTCGTGGGCACGAACTTCTTCTTTGCTGAAACCGCTGCGCTGCAACTCCATCACTGCGCGCTCTAACTCGCGATGGCTCTGTCGCTGCAAAAGATCGCGTGGCAACTCCCAGTTAGCGGCCACGATCAACGCGGCAGTGATCTGCTCGCGAGCGCGCTGCCGCTGCTGATACTCCAGGCGCTGGCCAAGCGAATCCTTGATCGTGTCGCGGAGGTCGGCCTCGAGCGAGAATCCGCCAAGTTCCTGGAGCAGGTCAGCCGTCAATTCCGGCAACTGAAGCTTCTTGACTTCAAGTACTTCAAAGATTCCCGTGACCTTCTGTCCGCGAAGGGCCGCGTTGGGAGCGTCCTCGCTGATCTCGGTGGTCAATTCACGGGTTTCCCCGGCGCGGACGCCAGCCATGGCCCTGTCGAAACCTTCGATCTTGCAGTCGCGGAAGCTGAGTACCGGGCGCAGACGAATGACTTCTTCCGCAGCACTAGCAAGAACTTGGTCGCCGTGCTTGAATGTGAGGTTCGTGGTGATGTAATCGTCTGGTTCCGCCGGATCGTCGAGCGGCACAAGGCTACCGCGGTTGGTCAAAAGTTGCTTCAATGCCCGTTGGATGTCGGCGTCGGTAAACTCTCGCACCGGCTTTTCAATTTGTAGACCTTTCCATTGCGGCAGGTCGAACTGGGGGCGAACCTCCAGGTCAAACTCGAAGGTCATTGGGCCTTGATCCGGCACTTCGACCGTTTCTAAATCCAAGTCCGGCTCACCGATGGCGGAAAGCTCGTAATCGTCGTGGATCTGGGCCAAGCTGTCCATCAACAGCGCGTTTTTGATGCGGCCGACAACATCTTTGCGAAAGCGATTCTCGACCAGTTTCCGCGGCGCGTGACCGGGACGGAAACCTGGCACGTGGGCCGCCGGCATCAACTCGCTGAACTCCTTATTCAGGTAGCGATCGACATCTTCACGCGACACGGTCACCGTGATGTGCCGCTCGCAGGCACTGCGATCGTCGATCTTGACGTTCAGATTCAGCTTGGGGCGTTCCTCTTTACCCTCCTCGCCCTCATAGGAGACCGCCTGATCGGCGATAATTTCTTCCGATCCCAAAGTTTCTTGATTTTCCAAGGCTTCATTGTCGTCGTGCCGATTTGTGTCTGCCATGATGGGATGCCATTCGCTTGAACTTTAAAACTCATCTCGGAACCGATCTCGCACAGGCCCACTGCCTGGGTGTTCAACGCTTGTGAATCGGCTCTTCGTAAAAAAGAAAGAGCGGGTGATGGGATTCGGACCCACGACAACGACGTTGGCAACGTCGTGCTCTACCAACTGAGCTACACCCGCCCGGACCAACTTCAGAATTCAGAATTATAGGTTCTCCTGAATCATATTCAAGGGCAGTTAAGCTTTTATGTCCATTAAATTTTTTTCCCAGGCCCTGACACCCCCCATGCGACTGGTTGTTTTTGGCAATAATTATGATTGCAGGAGTTTGGATAGGGGACTATGATAATACAAAGTAGTGGGAATCAATGAAGCGGACCTCCCTTTCCTAGTAAAATATAGGCACAACGAGCCATGGACGCCAAACTTCTTGTTGTCATCGGCAAAACCACTAAACGCGAGGTATCGCTGCAATTGCCCGCCGTGCTGGGGCGCAGCCCCAAGGCCGATGTCACGGTAGTCCACCCTCTGATCAGCCGCCATCACTGTGAGATTTCCGAAAATAACGGACTGCTGATGCTGCACGACTTGGGGTCGCTCAACGGCACGATGATCGGGGGCCGCCGCATCGAGTTGGCCCCCTTGCTGCCGGATGCCGAATTCACAATCGGGCCGCTGACGTTTCATGTCCTCTACGAGTACGACGGAGACCTGGAATCGATTCCTGACACCCAATTCGTCGAAGAGGCGGAAGGGGCTTCCGAGGCTGATCCCGGCGATCCGATTTTCGCTGGCGAAGAGGAAGCGCCCATGTTTGAAGTTGACGAAGCCTTGCCCTTTGAATCGGCCAGCGAGAGCGACTCGGGCGAGCTGGCGATGCCGGAGATCCTGGCACTGGCCGATGCGGACATTGAAGAGATTCTTCTTGCTGCGCCCGCCCCCCCCTCGCAAGCACCGCCGGCTCACCCGACCGATGCGCAGTTGTCGCCGCTGGCCGATGATAAACTGCCCACGCCAATAACAGACGTTCTGGATGAACCCCTGGACGTTGACTCCTCATTGCAATCGGGCGGTCACCGCACGGAATCGCCCTGGGCGACAGTGCCTCCGTCCGTGGAAAAATCGCAGCTTGTCCCAGCGGCTTCCGCCGAGAAAGGGTCGCCCGCCCGGCACGAAACGCCGCCCGACGCGAATTTGGCCGAGAAGGTCGCCAAGCCGCCAGCCAAGAAAAAACCGCCGACAGCAAATCCAACGCCGGCAAGTCCGACGAAAAGGCCCCTCGACGCCGGTGAAATGGACCAGGAATTCGGCAGTTTTCTTGAGGGTTTGGAATAAGAATGCATCAGCCCAGAACCATCTTGAGAAAAATGGCCTTTTGGCGGCGATACTCGGCCGCGTCGGTGACACCGCTGGAAATAATGGCTCGCTTCTGCTGGACATAGGCCCGAGCAAGCTCCGAATCGGCGCGCAAACAGCTCCGAAAAAATCGCATCGAATCCACTTCGTCCGTGCCGGCGCGCAGGACGTGGACGTGCAGCAAGAATGCGTCGCCGTTGTGGACCCACGAGCCTTGGTACGCGGGCGGATACGGGGGGAACAGCGTCTCGTTACCTTGCTTGAAACCGAACCGGCCCAACAGCAAGTTGACCTTTTCGGCATCCTCTTCAGGGCAGGCAATCAGTAGATCGATGATCCCTCGGCCACCGCAGCCCGGCACGGCCGTGCTGCCGATATGTTCCGGCCGTGCCGAAGGCAGATAGCTCGAAACAAGCCCTGCGACTTGGCGTGCGATCTCCGCTGCCCGAGGATCGAAGTCTCGGCAAGTGACCGGCGGCTCGGTGTAAGGCCCAATGGCGGGTTGAACTTCGTCGAACACAACTAAGCTTTCGGGGGCTGAAAAACGACTTTGAACGGAAAGTACGACGGTGAAACCACCTCCATGATGAAGTACAATGCGGAGATATGCAACAGGGGGCAGCACGTTGATGGCTTGCCTGAGCGACTTGTGAGTGACTACAATATACTCCTTGGACTTCCTGTCAATTTCAGTTACCGGAGTAGAGCGGCACCCTAATCCAAAATGCCTCGACGTAATTTCCACGGTCTGCTCCTCATGGTGATTTTCTCCTTGGTCTGTTACCAGAAGGTGCCTGGCAGCCGCTACAGCCGCGTGCTGGCCGACGCCATGGACCGCGTTACCCGCCGCTTTTATCTGCCGGTCGACGAGCTGAATCTGTTTGAAGGGGGAATGTCGGGCATGATCAAACGGCTCGGTGATGAACACTCGATCTACATCAAGGCGGCCAAAAAACAGGCGTTTGAAGAAGACCTCAACCAACCGGATACCATTGTCGGTGGCTCTCGCAGTCCGGATGGTCAATGGGACTTCCTGCTCTCCGGTGACCTGCGGATCGGCTATATTCGCATCTCCGGATTCGCCGAGACGGAGCAGGGCGAAAACAACACCGCGGCCGACTTTCGCGCGGCTCTGGAACAGCTCCGCAAAGAGAAGATTCGCGGGCTCGTGCTCGATCTCCGCGATAATCGAGGCGGCTCGCTCAAGGCCGCCGTGGACATCTGCGACATGCTGGTTCCAAAAGGTGAAATCGTCACCACGCGGGGCCGCGATGGTCAGATCCTGCGTGCTTTTCATGCCTCGGGCAAGGCGTCCTTCGCCGGATTTCCGATCGCGGTACTCATCAACCGCAAGAGTGCCAGTGCCAGCGAAATCGTGGCCGCTTGCTTGCAAGACCACGACCTCGCGATCGTTGTCGGGGAGCGAAGCTACGGCAAAGGCACGGTGCAGGAAGTGGTCGACATGGGCCATGCATTCGGCGTGATGAAACTAACCATTGCCACCTACTGGCGGCCCAGCGGCCAGAACATCAATCGGTCCAAAGAGGATGTAAAGAGCGACGTCAAGAAAGCCACCTGGGGTGTTTCACCCAACGAAGGCTATGATGTACGCGTCGAAGATGACGAGCGAGATCGCCTGCTGAGCTGGCAACGGGAGTCCGAATTGGCCGCACTCCCAGGCGGAAAAAGTACGGCCGGCGACCCAACGCCGGATCGCGTGCTGCTGAAAGCCGTTGGATATTTGGAATCGAAGGCAAAGAAGTGAGATGCAGGTGCATTGATGATTTTCCGATTTTCCTCAATGATATTTCTACGTATTACCGTTGCCGTCGTTTTGTCGATGGCCTGGGGAAAGATAGGTCTTTGCGAGGAAAAAAGCACTGCACCTAACTTCGTCATTATACTTATTGATGACATGGGTTACGGTGACATCGGGCCTTATGGCTCCAAGGTCAATCGCACTCCGCATCTCGACCGCATGGCGGCAGAAGGGATGAAACTCACCAGTTTCTACGCCGCACCCGTTTGCACGCCGTCGCGGGCGCAGATGATGACCGGCTGTTATGCCAAGCGGGTTTCGCTGCCCAATGTCATTTTCCCGGCGTGTCCCATCGGGCTGAACACCAAGGAACAAACGGTGGCGAGCCTCCTCAAGCAACAGGGCTATGCCACGATGGCCATCGGTAAGTGGCATTTGGGCGACCAGCCGGAATTCCTGCCAACCCAACATGGTTTCGACCACTACCTTGGCCTGCCCTATTCCAACGACATGGGCGGCAATGCCCCGCCAGGATCCAAAGGGCGTCCGCCCTTGCCGTTGCTGCGCGATGCCAAGGTGATCGAGGCTCCAGCCGAACAGGACAAACTCACCGAGTTGTACACCGAAGAAGCCGTCAAGTTCATCGCGGCCAACAAGGACCGGCACTTCTTCCTCTACCTGCCCCATACGGCGGTACACGTGCCGCTGCACCCGGGCAAGGCGTTCCAGGGCAAGTCGACCAACGGCAAGTTCGGCGACTGGGTCGAAGAGGTGGATTGGAGCGTCGGCCGAGTGCTCGACACCTTGAAGAAGCTCAAACTCGATGAGCGGACGCTCGTACTCTTCACCAGCGATAATGGCCCATGGCACGTGAAAGGGAAGGACTCCGGAGTTGCCGGTCCGTTGCGCGGTCACAAAGGTTCCACGTGGGAAGGTGGCATGCGCGAGCCGACGATTGCCTGGTGGCCTGGCAAAATCGCCCCTGGCTCGCTTTGTGACGCCCCCCTAAGCGAGATCGACGTTTTGCCTACGCTGGTCAAACTGGCGGGCGGCCAGGTGCCAGCCGATCGCAAAATCGACGGCAAGGACTTCTGGCCGCTGCTGTCAGGGCAGAATAAGGAGTCGCCGCACGAGGCATTGTTCTACTTCAACGGAAATCGCCTGGAGGCCGTCCGCTCAGGCCCGTGGAAACTGGCCCTTGTCCACCAGGCCGAATTGGACCAAAAGTTTAGCAAGGCCCAACTGCGATCTTTCACGCCCGCGCTGTATAATCTCGATGCAGACATCGGCGAAAAGACGAATGTCGCCGCTGAGCATCCTGAGGTGGTGGCCCGGTTGCAAGGGTTCGTCAAGCAGATGGACGCCGACCTGGGCGCGACAGGCGTCGGCCCCGGTGTCCGGCCCCCAGGCCGCTCAGCGGATCCCAAGCCGTTGTGGCAGCGGAGCGCAAAAGAATACGATTAAATGAATACAAGAATGGTTCGCAAAACCCCCAAACTTTTTGCAATCGCCATCATGGCGATGTTGTCGATCCCGGCACCAGCGGTCCAAGGGGCCGAGGAGCTTGCGAAAGGCGCAACCGCCGCAAAATCCTCCACCCCAGCGCAGCGAAGACCCAACTTGGTGTTCGTGTTCAGCGACCAGCAGTCGTCCGATATGCTGGGCTGTTACGGCAACAAGCAGATCATCACGCCACACCTCGACGCATTCGCCACGGAGGGGGTCCGCTTCAACCACTGCGTTTCCAGCCAACCGGTCTGTACGCCTTATCGCGGCATGTTGCTGACGGGCCAGCATCCGCTCCGCTGCGGAGCAATCAAGAATGACGTCCGCATCGTCCCTGGCGAAGGGCACTACTTTGGCGAAGTGCTGCGAGATGCCGGTTATCGGCTGGGCTACTTCGGCAAGTGGCACCTCTACGGCGGCGACCGCAACCGGCCCATCCCACCCGGGCCGTTCCGCTATGGCTTCGACCATGATTTCCTCTCGAACAACTGCACGCTTCTTTACGACGCCCAGCGCGCCTATTACTGGGACGACCATGGCCAGAAACGACTCTACGGCGACTGGGAACCTTACGCGCAAACTCGGCAGGCCATGCGGTTTATCGAGGAAAACGCAGCCAAGCCGTTCGCGCTGGTTCTCTCCTGGCATCCGCCGCACAACTGGCCGTCGGGGCATGGGGGCTACGAGGCGCCGAAGGATCTGCTGAAGTTGTACGATCCCAGCAAGCTCATGCTGCGTACCAACGTCAAGGACACGCCGCGACACCGCCAGATGTATCAAGGTCACATGGCCATGTGTACGGGGCTGGATCGCGCTTTTGGCGACCTGATGGAGCGACTGAAAACTTTGGGGCTGGCCGAGAATACGATTGTCGTGTATACCTCGGACCATGGCGACACGCTCATGTCGCACGCATGGCCCGGCAACAAAGGTTTGCCGGAAGTTGAGTCGTGCCGCGTCCCGCTTCTTATCCGCAGCCCAGGCAGGCTCGCGCCGCGG
>JANXQG010000396.1 GCA_025356915.1 Planctomycetota bacterium
GTAGGGTGGGACGAGTGAAACGAGCCCCCACCAAAACGCTGCTGGTGGGACTCGCTTAGGCTCGGTCCGCCCTACTGAAAGTAAACCATGTTAACTCCCTTTCTCGTCATCAGTTGCTTGTTGGTCGGCGAACCGCCAAACGATTTGAACTTAAAAACCGAGGTTCTCAAGCTCGTGCAGAATCTCGATGCCGATACGCAGGATGAACGTAAGAAGGCAGAAAATCGCTTACTCGAACTCGGACCGGCGGTACTCGACTATCTTCCGACGCCTGAGTCTCAGCCGAACGATAACCTCGCCAATGGCATCCGGCGGATCCGTCAGCAACTGCAAAAGACCCAGGCCACCGCGAGCGTCGAATCGTCAACCGTAACGCTGCATGGGCGGTTGAAAATATCCAAAGTACTCGCCGAGATTCAAAAACAGACCGGCAACACGATTGCCGACCTGTCGCGGGCGGCCGACGCCTCGATCCCCGATCCAGAAATCGCGGTCAATTTCGACAAGACGCCGTTCTGGACCGCGCTGGACTTGGTGTTGGATCAAGCCCAGTTGTCGATCTATTCCTATGGCCAGCCAGGCACGTTACAAATCGTGCCTCGTGGGCTGCACATTCTTCCGCGAACCGGCCGGGCCGCAATTCAAGGGCCGATGCGGATCGAGCCGGTTTCGGTGCTGGCCAAGCGCGAATTGCGAAGTTTGTCGTCTCCGGCGTTGCAGGTATTCCTCGAAGTGGCCTGGGAGCCGCGGCTGCAACCGATTGCCATCAAGCAGCGAATGGCCGACCTCAAGATTCTGGATTCCAGCGGGGGCAGTGTGGCCGCCGATAATCCCGAGGCGGAAAAAGAGGCATTCCCCCGGCTGGGCAGCTCGGCCGTGGAAATGGACATCGCCCTGGCCATGCCCGCTCAGCCACTGAAAGAAATTGCCTCCCTGAAAGGCTCTTTCGGGGTGATGATGCTGGGCAAGGTCGAAACCTTCCGCTTCGTTAATCTGCTCAAAGGGAAGCAGGAAAAACGGATCGCCGCGGCCACGGTCGCGCTCGATGAAGTCCGCAAGAACGGCAATACCTGGGAGGTCTTTGTCCGGCTCCGCTTCGACGACGCCAACGACGCCCTGGAATCGCACCGCAATTGGGTCCTACAGAACGAGGCCTATCTCGAAGACGCCAACGGCAAGCCGATCCAGCCTGACTCGATGGAAACCACCAAGCGGACTAAAAACGAGATCGGCGTCGGCTATGTCTTCGCCATGCCCGATTTGCCGAAAAATTTGACCTTCGTTTACAAAACTCCGGGGATGGTGCTGGCCAAGGATTTTCCCTATGAGGTGCGTGGGGTGAAGATGCCGTAGAGGGAAAAAACGAATGTTGTCCCGGATCTATCGGGCTCGCTCGCCATTACCCCACTCGCTTAAAATCAATAAACCCGTGCTCCACGTCGGTGTGCAGCAGTTCTACTTGGATTTTTTGGCCCACGTTGACTCCTTGTGTACCCTGAACCAACTTACCTTCAACCGGCGGGTTGAAAATCCGAACCCAGGTTCCTTTTTCCGCTGTCCCGGTGACGATGGCATCGAACCGCTGACCGATCCTCGACTGCAATAGCATTGCCGCTGCGGATTTGGCCACCTGTCGCTCGACCTTTTTGGCCGCGTCTTCCTGCTGAGTGCAATGGAGCGCCAATGCCTCCAGGTCTTTTTGGCGGTAGGGGATCGGCTGGCCGGCCATGGCGGCCTTTATAAGCCGCTGGGTAATGATATCTGGATAGCGGCGATTGGGCGCAGTGGAATGGGAATAATGTTCCACGGCCAAGCCAAAATGCCCCAGCGGTGCCGTGTCGCCAGGCGTCTCGGCCACATATTCACCCGGGCCCATCAGTTTGATCATCGCGAGCGACAGGTCGGGGAATCTCGCTGGGTCGGCCGCCTTCTGTTGCTTGAGGAACTCATTTAACGCCCGTGAGTCGGGCGCGGCCGGCAGTTTGCACCCATGTTGTTGGGCAATCTCGACGATCCGATCCCAGTGTTTGGGCGTGCGGACCACCCGTCGCAAGCAGGGGAATTTCATGCCCTCCAGATACTCGGCGGTCACGCCGTTGGCGGCTACCATGAAATCTTCGATGAGTTGCGTGGCTCGATTGGATTTTTCGAGTTCCAAGGAGCGGATCTCATCGCCTTCAAACTTCGCTCGTCCCTGAATCGTTTGGAACGTCAGTGCACCGTGCAGTTGTCGCAGACCTTTCAGTAACTGGGCTGCTTTGTCTTGCAATCGCAGGTTTTCATCCAGCCTCGGCACGGCTGCAATCGCTGCCGGCATCGCTCCGCCCTCCAGCCAAGCGGCCACACTGTTGTAAGCCAGCTTGGCCTGGTTCCGTACCCAAGCCCGATAGATCAACGGTGATCGCACCGATCCATCCGTAGAGACAACCATCTCAACGACGATCGCCTGCCGATCGGCAGCAAAGCCAAGCGACGTGATGTCAGTCGATAGTTTTTCCGGCAGCATGGGGAAGATCGCCGCAGCCGTATAGACCGAAGTCGTGTTATGTCGGGCGTGTTCATCAATCGCCGCCAGTCCGTCGGTGACGGCATCCACGTCGGCGATGGCCACGAGGATTTTAATCGTATCGCCGGGCAGTGCCTCGGCAACCGACAATTGATCGAGATCCCGCGAGTCGTCATTATCGATCGATGCCCAGAGCAGGTTTCGTAGGTCGCGAATTCCGTCCTTGCCCGGAGTCGGGGCTTCGAGCTGAGCGACTTCGGCCAGGGCCTCTGCTGAGAAGTCTGGGAGCAATCCTCGTGTACACATGGCTTTGTGGGCGATTTCTTGCAGAATAGCGCGGGGTTGCCGGTCGGGAGCGGTCATGGGGTGCCTAGGGATGATGGAGTCGAGCTTGCTGAAAGTACTCAATGTATCGGAGATTAGCCTGAATTACAACCGAATGTTACAATGTTAATTGGTGCTCTCTGAGGAATGGCGAAAACTGGATCGAGTGCGAGTCTTGAAGACAACCCTGCAACGCAACAAATAATCATGTTAACGCCCGCAGAAACCCTGCAGCCCGAGTTCAAACAAACGGTAGAAGAGTGACCGGATGATTCAATCCGCCATCCAACGTGTAGAGTCCGGCCACGACCTGTCGATGGACGAGGTCGCCGAAATGTTCGAGCAGATCATTTGCGGATGCTGCACCGAGGATGATATCGCCCGCTGGCTGCTGGCCTTGAATCGCAAAGGCCCGAGCGTGAGCGAAGTGGCTGGGGCGGCCCTGGCATTGCGGCGGAAAATGACGCCGATCCGTTCGTCCCGACCCGAATTACTGGATACCTGCGGTACCGGCGGCGATCAGTTGCATACCTTCAATATCAGTACGGCTACGGCCCTAGTCACGGCTTCGGTGGGTGTGCCCGTGGCCAAGCATGGCAATCGGGCGGCCAGCAGTCGTAGCGGATCGGCCGACGT
>JANXQG010000427.1 GCA_025356915.1 Planctomycetota bacterium
TTGCCATCTTGGAATCGCGGGGCAACAGCCCTCGGAGCTATCGCAATACGCTCGTCATGCTCGCGGCCGACTCGACTCGGCTCAGGGAATTGCAGGCCGCGGTTCGCCAGTTCCTGGCTTGGGATTCGATTTGGGACGACCATGAAACATTGAACCTCGACCCGTTCCAGAAGAAGCAGGCCGAGACGAAGTTGCGGACTTCGGACGAAACGGTGGACGCCCGGATTCCCGAGACATTCCAGTGGTTGCTCGTGCCGGGGCAGTCCGACCCGAAGGGCGACATTGAATGGACGGAAATCCGGCTCCAGGGGCAGGAATCGTTGGCAACCCGGGCCGCCAAGAAGCTCAAGAACGAGGAACTACTGATGGTAGCCTTGGGTGACGTTCGACTCCGGCACGAACTGGACCGCGTGCCGCTTTGGCGTGGCAACCATGTGGGAGTGAAGCAACTGGCCGAGGACATGGCCAAGTATCTCTACTTGCCTCGACTTCGCGACGACGACGTACTCCTGGCCGCGATTCGCGAGGGCGTTGCACCTCGACTCATTCCTTCGGAGACGTTCGCTTATGCCGAACGCTGGGACGAACAGAAGAAGCGATACGTCGGGCTATCCGTCAATCGCGCGATTCGCGTGTTGTTGGAGGGCGAAAGCTTGGTGGTCAAGCCCGACGTGGCTGCCGCCCAGTTGGTGGCCGACCAGGCTCATCAGCCCGGGCCGGGTGTGACCGGCGGGAACGGCAATGGGGGCAAGCTGCCGGCCGTGACACCACCTCCCGGAACAGTCACACCGCCCATCGGGCCGGTTGTGCCGCCGGTCGTTGAGCCGCCCAAGCCGCGGCGGTTCTTCGGTTCCGTCATACTGGACCCGGTTCGGCTTGCCCGTGACGCCGATCGAATTGCCCAGGAGGTTGTCCAGCACCTTTCCGGCATGGCTGGGGCCGATGTCAAAGTGACCTTGGAGGTTCATGCCGACATTCCTGACGGCGCTACGCCGGAAATGGTCCGCACTATTACCGAGAATTGCCGGACACTACGATTTGACCCGCATGGGTTTGAGGAATCCTAATATATCAATGCACGAAAACTATATGCGACTGGCCCTGGAGGAGGCGCAACGGGCATTTGCGGAAGATGAAGCCCCGATTGGCGCCGTCATTGTTTTTGAAAACCGCGTGATCGCGGCAGCACACAATCAGCGCGAGCAATTGCACGATCCAACAGCCCACGCCGAGATGATTGCCATCACACAGGCGGCCGCCGCACGCGAGAGCTGGCGTTTGGACGGTTGCACGCTTTACGCGACCTTGGAGCCGTGTCCGATGTGTGCCGGAGCAATCCTACAGGCGCGGATTTCCACCGTCGTCTATGGTGCGGCCGATCCCAAGGCCGGGGCAGTGCGCACGCTTTTCAACCTATTGGATGATTCCCGTCTGAATCATCGTTGCCAGATCGTGCCGGGAGTTCTCGCCGAACCCTGCGGACAAATTCTCTCGCAATTCTTCCAGCAGCAACGGCGGCTGGGGAAAAAGTGAACGGGTGAGCTGAAATGCCGGATTATTCAGGGTGGAGCACGGAAGTCCCCCTTTTCACACTCTTCCGACTCCCAGCACCTCATACAGCCTCCGATCCGCGAGACTCTCGATCACCATATTCGCTACGCTGAAATCCTGGCGGCGGCTGTGCTCGCCGGGCACGGCGACGGTGAATGCCCCGGAGGCGGCAGCGGCACGGCAGCCGTTCTGGCTATCTTCAAGCACGAGCATTTCCCCAGGCGGCACGCCGAAACGCCCAGCAGCCAGCAGGTAAATTTCCGGGTCCGGCTTTCCCCGAGTGATGTCTTCCGAGGTGAGAACGAAGCAGAACCTGGGAGCCAATTGGAACGGGGCCAAGCATGCCTCGGTCAGTTGGCGGCTACTGCTGGTAGCGATCGCCTTGGGAATTCCTGCCTTTTCTAGGGCGGCCAACAGCTCCGGCAAGCCCGGCATGATCGCCAAACGCCCGCTTAGTAGGCCGAGAAAGATCTCGTTGCTTTCCGCGGCGAGCATGTCCCACGGTTCTTGCAGATGGTGCCAATCGATCATGACTTCAAACGCCGCCCTGGGTGGCAGGCCCATCATGGCGTCTTTGAGTTCCGGCGTAAACAAACATTTCCGCTGCGCAAGCAGTTCGGTTCCAGCCAGGGTGTAGACGTCCTCCGTATTAAACATGAGGCCGTCCATATCAAAAGTGACTGCAAGCATAAGGGAAGGAGGATTTGAGATTTGAGATTTGAGATTTGAAATGAAATAACGCTTCCGGCTTCGCAGCTAAGGACCGGCGCATCAATTACTGTCGTTGGACGGATTGGCAATCCGTCGAATTGCCGGACGGATTGCCAATCCGTC
>JANXQG010000429.1 GCA_025356915.1 Planctomycetota bacterium
ACGGCCACGGGCGGCTCCGCCAAGATGCTGATGCTCGGCGCAACCACGTCATACTTCGCCTCGCCTTCCCCTCGCGTCTCCTGCAATGCCTCATTCTCCCAAGCGATCAATACGTCGCCCTGGTTCTTCCGCGTGAAGGAAATCGTGGCGTCACGAGCACCGGAATCGAGAATCTTTACATGCTGATATAGTTCGCGAACAAACTCCTTTGCCTTCTTCCGCGCCGCCTCCACCGCCTCGGCCTGCTTGGGATCGTGAAGTTTGCTGAGATCACCCAACTCGCGATTCAGCACGAATCCCCAAGCGGCAAGGTAATTCCAACGCGCACCGCCCGAGGTCTTGGGATGCGGCGTGATAATCTCGATGCCCGGCTTGACTAAGTCGTCCCAGTCGTGGATCCCCTTGGGGTTTCCTTTGCGAACTAGGAAGAGAATCGTCGAAGTGTAGGGACTATTGTTGTTGGGTAGCTTCTTCGCACCGATCTGCCAATCCTTGGCCAGCAAACCCCTCTCGGCAATGGCATCAATGTCATAGGCCAGGGCCAGGGTAACCACCGATGCCTCCGAACCATCGATCACGCTGCGAGCCTGCTTACCCGATCCGCCGTGCGATGAATGGACGATCACACTCTTGCCGGTCGTTTCCTTCCAATGCTTGACGAAAGCACCGTCATATTCCTTGTACAGCTCTCGCGTCGGATCGTACGACACGTTCAGCACCTCCTTGCCACCGCCTGCTCCGGTCGAAGAACCGCAACCTGAAAGAAGGGTGACGCCACTGAACAAGACAAGGATTGCCGCGAATGAATAATGGAATGTCATTGAGTTTCTCGCATTAGTGATCTATTGTTGTACAAGTAAGCTCCTATCGATTGTTCCTACAATGCAAGCCCTGTGCCAAGCATGAATTTGGAAGGTTTTGGAGGAAAAGCGAATATTCCAGACCACTAAATTTGAAATCTATCATATTTACAAGAAGCCATCCTTGTGATATGATAGTGTTCCGTCATATATCACGGAAAATACAATGGATCAATTTCCAACAATCGTTGGCATCGGCTCCGGGCTTCGCGCGGTTATGGAACGCGTCGAGTTGGTTTCCAAGTCTGACGTGCCGGTACTCATCTTCGGTGAGACCGGCTCGGGCAAGGAAGTTGTCGCCCGGCAGATCCACAATGGCTCGCCTCGCGCGGAGCGGCCGTTCATTCGCGTGAACTGCGGTGCGATCCCGCATGAGTTGATTGACTCGCAACTCTTCGGCCACGAGAAGGGCGCGTTTACCGGCGCAACCGAGACGCGGCAAGGTTGGTTTGAAAGGGCCGACGGCGGCACGCTTCTGTTGGACGAGCTTGGCGAACTGCCGCTGGCCGCGCAAGTCCGCTTGCTACGAATCCTGCAAGACGGCTGGCTGGATCGCGTCGGCAGTCAGCAGCCGATCAGCGTCGATGTGCGGATCGTGGCCGCCACTCATCGCGACCTGCCGAGCATGGTTGCCGCCGGTCAGTTCCGCGAGGATCTCTGGTATCGGCTAGCCGTGTTTCCCATTGTCATTCCGCCGCTGCGCGAGCGTTGCGAGGATATTCCTGAGTTGGCTCGGCATTTTGCCTTGCGTGCAGCCACGCGGTTTGGGCTCTATCCAGTCGCGCCAACCCGAGAAGACATTGAGCTATTGATCTCCTATTCCTGGCCTGGCAACGTGCGCGAGTTGGCCACGGTGATCGATCGCGCGGCAATTCTCGGTGACGGCAAGCAACTGGAAGTGGCCAAATCGCTCGGCGTGCCGACGCATCCCGTGGCACCGCTGGTGCCCAGCATTGTCGAGCCGCCGCCACCCATGCGGCCTCTGTCAGCAAAAGAGATCGTGCCACTGGACGACGTTATCCGCCGGCACATCGAGTCGGCATTAACAGCCACCGGCGGACGGATTGAAGGTCCCCGCGGTGCCGCGAAAGCGTTGAAGATCAACCCGCACACCTTACGCGGGCGGATGCGAAAGCTCAAAATTGATTGGAAGGAATTTCGGGAGTAGCGGACTATCACCGCAGTGGGTTCGCTCGGCCGGCTGACTCCGCCGAGTCGCCTCGCGAAGCGGCCAAGTCGCGCTGCTTGGCGATCTGTTCGGCCAATGCCTGAATTTGCGGATCGCGGTCGCTGCGAACCAAGGCACCTACTCGATCCAACAAGGCCGGGTCGCCGGTCGTCGCTAGCGTGGTAACGGCCGCCAGCCGCACATCCGGCTGTGGATCCAATGCGAGCCACATCAGCCATTTTGCAGCATCCACGCTCGATAAACGCGGCACTGCCCGAGCAAGCTGCTTACGGGTTTCTGCGTCGGGACTGAAAAGCTGCCGGGCAAGTTCCAGATCGACCTCGCTGAAACCCCGCCGCATTAACTCACGCCGGGCATCGGCCCGTTGGTCGCCATCGTCCGCGCGCAATCGCCGCATCAGGTCGAGCACATCGACGGACTTCAGCGCATCGCGAATGTCGTTCTGCGGCATCGAATCCTCGGTGGAGTCCGGCAAAGCCCCCGCCCGGGGCCGCGCGGCCCGTGGATCGGTTGCCGGATGAGCCACCGGCTCAACCCATTCGACCGACTGCACTTGCTGGATCGGATGCGCCGTTGCATTACGCTCCATCGGTGCCGGGGATGGTGAGGATTCCGCGACTTGGATCTGCATCGCAGCCTGATTCGAGCCACTACCCCGCCGCAAGACGTTATCGCCAACGGTCGGCGATGGTTCGCCGAGTGCTGCTTTTGCTGCGACCTTTGACTTTTCCGGTCGCGGCTCCATGGCGGTTGATGGTGACCCAATCGTCGAAAGCTCTTCTAGGCACGCTGCCGGCAAGTCGTCCGTAGCAGAATCGGGCAGATCGGGCTTGCGTTGGGCCTGCTCGACCAGTGGCGAGACGTATAGCCTCTCCCAGGTGACACCCGCGACAATCATCCCGATGGCCAGAACTACCGCCAACAGAATTCGTTGATAGAAACGCATTGCATGGCTCCTCGCAGAAAAGTGTCGCATTGTTCCGCTTTGACCACCACGCCGCAAGACCACTGTGCTGCACAAAAGACTTCGCAAACCACCCAGCTTACCTAATTAGTGCCTGTTCAAGAGTAACTCCCCTATCCCGTACACGGGAGAGGGGCAGGAGTGAGGGCGGGTAGCTACCTGCTTTGAAGCGGTTCCGCTACATCTAATACTTGCCCGCAAACTTTGACTGTCCGCTACGACCTTCCTTTGCCGAATAATCCCTAGACATCGTGTAACTCGGTCGATTGGGACCGGATTACGCGAAGATGCGAATTTTTTGGGGGGGGCATGAACGACCAAAATCAAGATAGCGGAGGGACAGGCTGCCACGCGCGGCATCGCCTGCGACGGAATAGGGTTCGGACTTGCCTAGCCGGGCTGGCGATCGTGCTGGTGGCCGGCTTTGCATCCGCAGCCTCGCCTGCGACAGGTGTACCCGACGCGACTCAAGGGACGTCCAGCAGTGCGCTGCGAAAAAATGCAGTCCAGTCGATTCCGTTTGACAAATTGGACGCCGACTCCCGCGCAAAGGTCAACTCGGTGCTTTCCAATGTGAGCGTTTACCGCCGGCTTCCGATCCGAGTGGTCAACTGCGATCCGGACTTGTATCTTTTCCTCGTGCGCCATCCGGACGTAGTGGTCAACATATGGGAGGTTCTTGGTGTTGCGCAGATTCAACTGCGGCAGGTCGACATCGATACCTTTCGCATCGTCGAGGCCGAAGGCACGGTGGCAACGCTGGAATTCCTCTATCACAGCCGCGACATGCAAATTGTCCATGGCAAATGGACCTATACCGGCCCGCTCCTCTCCCGCAAGATTACCGGTACTTGCCTCGCCATCTTGAAAACCGGCTATACGAAAGGTTCGGATGGCAAATATTACATCACCTCGCGCGTGGACGGCTTTTTGAGCGTTGACTCGGGCGGTGCCGAGATGTTGGTCCGAACCCTGCAACCGCTCGTAGTGAAGAACGTCGATAACAACTTCATCCAAACCGTCGCGTTTCTGGGCAGCATGTCCAAAACGGCGGAGGTTAATTTAGGGGGGATGCAACGTCTGGTGGGACGGCTTACTCGCGTGCAGTCAGAAACTCGGCAGCAACTTTCCGACGTTGTCGCCTCGGTGGCTCAGCGTGCGACGGCCAATGCGACAGCCAAGAAAGACGAACCACCAGAGCGCGTGGCCAGTCGGCCACAGGACGAAGCACTGCGGCAATAGCGGCAATTCAGATAGGGTTGATCCTAGTGCAGGATCGGCTGTGCGAAAAATCGCTGCCTTCAAAATGCTGTTTTCCCGAGATTTGAGCGAAAAATATCACTTTGCTAGTCGCCAGAAGCCGTTGACGCTCTGGCTTACAATCAGTATTCTTAATGTTCCGTTATGACGGGGCGTAGCTCAGCCTGGTAGAGCGCTTGGTTCGGGACCAAGAGGCCGCTGGTTCGAATCCAGTCGCCCCGACTTGCAAGGCCCGTTGACAGCACTTGTCAGCGGGCCTTTTCTCTTGACTGGGTAAGCACTTACGGCGACGGCCCCGGCTTTCCAGCCTCCCCCCCTGTTGTCGGTTGTCTTGTCCAGAATTGCCAGCGTTATGCACGGTTTGCCGGTGGTTGGTGCAAACCCTGGTGCAAACG
>JANXQG010000432.1 GCA_025356915.1 Planctomycetota bacterium
GACGGATTGCCAATCCGTCCTACGACAGTAATTGATGCGTCGGTCCTAAGGACCGACGCATCAATAAGTATCGGGTTTTCCAACGTACAGTTATTGATGCGCCAATCCTAAGCGCGCGTTTGAAAACACGCCTAGTCTCGACCAATCCCTAATCCCTCTCCCTTTTCCTCCACCGGCGACGGGCGATGAACGACAATGCGGAGGAAGTGAAAGACAAGCAACAGCCCAAAAGCCCCGGCCACGGCGGCCAAAAAACCGGGGAGACTGATGGGATTCGACGGACCGCCACCTTGAATCCAGGATAGCAACCCCAGGCCGATCGCACTACCGGTGATGCCCAAGGTCAGAGTGGGCAGGGAACCCGACGGTTCCTTGTGCGGCAAGATCGCACGAGCAACCAAGCCTGCCAAGCTACCGAAGCCAACCCAGATCAACACGACTTGTACCCAAGTTTGGGCAACAGGTGAGAATTCCGGCATGGCAGCCCCCCGTGTAGGCCGAAAGCCTACGCTAAAAAAAATCGCGTGCGCTGCTGACATCCTACCCGAACTTTCAACTGGGATGTTCGGTCATGGACGCCAGCCGCGCACGCGCGCCGTCCCCCCGCTGCTTCGGATCGGCCGCACGCTCCACATCGTCCCCAACGACGCGGTCGCGTACCGACGTTCCCTCGCAGCGCTCGGCAGTAAATCGTTACTAGAAATACACTACCGTCGCTGGATCTCTTCCTGCGACACCGCCTTTTGAGCAGCCGCCTCCCTACTGAGCGGGAACTGGGTTCCCGGCGGGAAGTACTGCACGTCGTCTCCCAAATAGTAGGGACTGGGCAGAGTCTGGCCGCCGATGTCCATTTGGCAGCCGGTCAGCCCAAGGACCGAAATCAATCCCAGGCCAAGCAAACAAACTCGCCAACTGCGGCGACCAGTATTAGAGACCGTCATGGGCCACCTCCGTCTGTTTCCAAAGGACTTCCGCGATTTGAGGGCGAAAATCCACGAATCACGCAAGCTTATTTAGAACTTGTATCTTATCCAATTGCCTGTTTCCGCATTGTGCTCACAGGCGTTATACTCGATACAATCAGCACCTAGCTTATCGTCTTGCCGCGACTCAGACTTTAACCAGGATTTTTCATCAAAGTGTGCTCGACCGCTGGCGGTCGAGATTGTCCGATTCCATACTAACCCGAAGCGCAAGCGAGGTAACGGTTTAACAACCTCGCTTGCGCTTCGAGTTAGTGTCAGTCTCGACCGCGAGCGGTATACCTTGACCACTCCCACCCTTAGCCGTACGATAAGCTGCCATGACTGCGACCGAGGAAGCGTTACCTTTTGACTCTGCATGGCTGCGGAATTTTCGCCGAAAACTACGTGCATGGTACGACCAAAACGCTCGCAAGCTGCCTTGGCGCGGCACGCGCGACCCTTACGCGGTTTGGCTGAGCGAAATCATGCTCCAGCAGACGCAGGTCGAAACGGTCAAGCCGTACTTCCAGCGATTTCTGGCCGCTTTGCCCACGATTCACGCGTTGGCCCAAGCGGATGAGCAGATGGTCCTGCGTCTTTGGGAAGGGTTGGGCTACTATCGTCGCGCGCGGCAGCTTCACCGGGCTGCGAGACAAATCGTCACCGACTACGACGGCCGCTTCCCTTGTGATTCCCAGACCGTCGAAGCACTGCCCGGCATCGGCCGCTACACTGCGGGTGCGATCCTCTCCATCGCCTTCGACCAGCGGCGGCCGATCCTGGAAGCCAACACCGTGCGAGTTTTCGCTAGGCTGCTTGCATACAACGGCCAAACCACGTCATCGGCCGGCCAGAAGCTACTTTGGGCGGCAGCCGAGGCCGTACTGCCGTCACGCGACGTCGGCCGTTTCAATCAAGCCCTGATGGAACTTGGCGGCAAAGTCTGCCGTCCACGCGAGCCAGGCTGCGAGGTCTGCCCTGCCTTGGGGTTGTGTTATGCACAGCAACGCGGGCTACAGCACGAAATTCCTTCTCCCAAACTGCGGCCGCAATTTGAAAATATTGCCGAGGCGGTTGTGCTCATCCGTCGCCGTGGTCGTGTACTCTTGATCCGATGGCCTGAAGGCCGCCGCTGGGCGGGGCTGTGGGATTTTCCCCGCTTTGCCGTCCAAGGCGAAAAAGAAGCCGAGATTCATCGCGAGATTATTGACCATGTGTTGCGTTTGACCGGAGTAACCATCTCGTGCGGCAAACATCGCAAGACGTTACGTCATAGCGTTACTCGTTTTCGCATCACGCTTGATTGCTACGACGCCGAGTATGTGTCGCACCATGGCGGCGGGACGGAAAATCTAGTGCAAAAGTGGGTTCGGCCTACCGAGCTGGAACACTATCCGCTGAGCAGCACTGGCCGGACATTGGCGGGGCTGGTATCGAGTTATACCCCAGCATGGAAGTAGGTCAGTCTTTCCAGTCTGACGGAACAGACAAGTCAGGCTAGAAAGCCTCACCTACGTGAAAAAAGACCCACGAAGCCTATTTCCACTTCATCGAGACCATGGGCGGCCACGCCCCAGCGTCGATCGCCGACATGCAGGCTACCGTACCCTAGGATGAATAATCCGGGTTAGAACTCCTCCTGCGGGGCATCGAAATCGACTATAATAGTTGTTTTGGCCCCGATATCATGGGCCGGGAACTATGAAAGCACGTGGATCAGCCATGAGCGACCAGGACAAAACCAAAGAAGAACTGCTCAGGGAACTGGCCGAGTTGCGGCGTCAGGTTGCCGACACGACGGATATCCACGATCAGAAATGTGCCGAAGAGGCACGGGCGAAGGAACGGCAATCGCTCTGGAATATGCTTCAGGCCAGCGACCACGAGCGGCAAATCATCTCCTACGAGATTCACGACGGCCTCGCCCAATATCTTGCCGCCGCGGGAATGCAATTTCAGGCTTACGAGTTCCTGAAAGAGAACTTGCCAGTAGAAGCCAAGAAAGCCTATGAGGCGGCCGTGGAACTTGTTCGTCAGGCCCACGCGGAGTCCCGTCGCTTAATCAACGAAGTACGCCCTCCCGTCATCGATGAGATCGGGCTTGAAACCGCCATCTCGCATCTGGTTCACGAACAGCGGAAACTTGGAGGCCCGAAGATCAAGTTCGACAGTGATGTGCAGTTGAACAGATTGCCGCCGATCTTGGAGAACGCCCTTTACCGCATCACTCAAGAAGCATTATCGAATGCCTGCAAGCACAGCGAGAGTAGGAAAGTGCTGGTCACTTTGACTCAAGAGGGACAGAACATTCGGCTGGAAGTACGGGACTGGGGGATTGGATTCGACGCAGAAGCGGTCAAGAAGGGGCACTTTGGCCTGGAGGGCATTCGTCAAAGGGTACGGCTGCTTGGCGGTCGGCTTACCATCGACAGCAAGCCAGATTCGGGGACCATGATTCAGGCTATTGTGCCCATTATGGAGAAACTGACTGAAGATTAAGGCGTTCCAGGAGAGCTTAGTAACGCAGATCGACGTTTATCGAGGCGAAAGCCCCATTGCCTAAGTCTGAGGTTGGGACGCTCGACCGTGAAAGAGAAGTGCCGTCGAACAGATAGCGGTCGAAGACGTAACCGACTGAGGTTAATGCCGTCCAGTGCCATGGCAGCGAAGTCCGCACGCCCGTGCTGACACGCGGGTCATTGATAAAGAAATGCGAGTTGGGTTCCGGAAGATCCAGCAACACGATCATTTCGCTTGCCCAATCGTAGGCTGCAAACAGACTGGAGCGGTCGGTCACCTTGTAAATGGCCTTGGCGTGAATCGTATGCACGAGCATGTACGAAGCCTGGAATTCCCAAACGTCGCTGGGCCGGTAGATGCACTGAAAGGGAAGACCAATGTTGGCGTGGAAACGCGGTGTCGGGTCGTAACTGAAGGCTACACCCGGCATGGGGATGCTCGTTTCGTTCACCGGGGAATAGTTGAGCGTGACAATCCAGGCGTTGTGCTCATTTTGTGGCATTCGCAACGTGGCATTGAGACCGACGTTCATTTCGCGGAGCCTCGCCGTTGGCCGATCACTGGCCGAATCGATACTTACACCCGTAGTGGCCTTCCATCCTTCGCCCAGCGACTGAGAGTAGTGTAATCCGAGGTTCACATTCCAAGGATCAAGCGATGCGGACCGCATTTCCGCCGGCAACTCAGGCATTTCATCAAGCTGTCGATAGCGAACGCCGGTTGAAAAACTAACTTCGTTGTTCTCGACGTTTGCCAGCAAACGAGAAAAACTAAGATCCTGGCCAACAACCTGAGAACTGCCCGTGGGAACAGAGATCGGACACATGTTGATATCGGTGCAGACCGAATTCAACCCAAGCGGTACGTCACCGAGATCTGCCGGCAGGGAAGCCACTTCGTTGCTGGTGACGGCCGCAGAAGAACCCGTTTCATTAGATGCTTCCGCCCGCAGCGACACACACGCGATGAATAGAGGGAGCAGCAGTTTCGGAAACGGTTGCTTCAAGGTTGAATCGCCAGTGTCTTGCTGGCTTCTCCAAGGGCGAGTTCAGTTTATCCCGGGGTCAATAGGAACGTAGATTCTATCGGTTGGACGTTGCCGAGACGATACTGGTTTTCCAATTCCTTTTAAGGCTGGTAACTGCGATAAGATACGAAATCTCCGTCAGCAAGACCGATCGTGTAAGCCCTGAGAAAATAGGGGCATCAATCGACACTCATGGCGTTAACTTGGGATAACTAGGCAGCAATCGCGGGAATGTAGAATTCCTCAAGCCAAGCGTACTTGAGTGTAACTAATGAGGTTGCTCCTTGAATCAGAATAGGCATATACGGGTCACACGTTCCACTCCACTTCCACAGGGTCTTTCTTGCCTCCACCAGTCAGTTCAAAATGGTAATCTTCGGTGATGGACAGCCCGGAACCATCATGTTCTCCCGCCTCGATCTTGTCCCTGATGTCTCGACGTGGACGATAGCGATAGTGGAGCCGAGCAACATCATCACTTACTTCGCAGCAGCCGTCTAATGCGCAATCGTTGACGTTACTCTTGAAGTCCGTGAACTGCACTGATACGAGGACTTGGCCCGCCTGAGTCAAGTCAATGCCGGAATGGATGTCGTGTTCCAATAGCTGCCTGAACTGAGAAGACAGCCTTGCATCGACCGCCAATCGTAATGCCCGGAGCAAGTTCGACTTGCCCGTGTTATTTTCCCCAATAATGCATGTGACGCCAGAGCAGAGTGTGACATCGAGATGCTGGAAGTTGCGGAAGTTGCGGATGACGATGCGATTTATGTACATACAATACCCTATACGGTAACGTCGCGTGCCAGAACCTCTCCGTTCACTTTAACGCCCCTCGCGGGATCGTGAGTTCAAATTCGCTAGAGCGGCTTTCTTACGTCTCCTCAAACCCATAGTTTTCAAACCGTAGCGTGCGACAATTCTCCGTAATGGTCCGAACCAGTTCCGGCGATGCACCATCGGGAATCTTGGAGTGGACTTCCAAAACGATTTCGGTTTCCGCACCGATCAGGGCGTTCAAGTGCTGGACGATCTCCTGGGCCACTTTGTCGGCGTCCCTGCTCAATCGCATGGAATCCAGCTTGACCGAACCATAGAACCGCTTGGGCTGTGGGGCCACGACTGGCGGTGGCGTGCCGCCGCCGCCAGTCGTTCCTGGTCCCGTTCCTGGCTTGCCTGGACCAACGCCGGGCTGGGTGCCGCCGCCCGTCACCACTCCGCCGCCAGCACCTACACCACCGCCATTCCCACCAGCCGTACCGCCGCCCGGCTGTGGACGGTCGGCTTCCATCTGGGCTGCGGCAACTTCCGGCTTCACCAGCAGGCTTCCGGCATCGACCAGAACGCGGATCGGCTGGCCCGCCCGCAGGCCCTTGTACCGCTTCTTCTGCTCGTCCCAGCCATCGGCGTAGGCAAACGTCTCCGTCTGCCACGTCAGCCGGGCCACGCCTTCACGAATCGCCTCCACCAGCACGTCCTGATCGCGGAGCCTGGGCAAGTAGAGATACTTGGCAACATCTTCGGCAAGCTGCTTGACGCCCACATGATCGCCACGCCAAAGCGGAACACGGTCAAGCTCATGGCGCAGACGGACATCGCCAAGCTCGACCATCAGCAACTCTTCGTTCTTCAGCTTCTTGGAAGCCCGCGTAGCCAGGTGGTCTTGTCCCTGGAGCCGAATCTCCGTCCACTCGATGTTGCCCTTCGGGTCCGATTGTCCGGGGACGATCAGCCATTGGAAGGTTTCGGGGATGCGGGCATCCACGGTCTCGTCGGCATTCGTGCGTTTCGTTTCTGCCTGCTTCAACTGGAATTGGCCCAAGTCCAGCGTTACCCGTTCATCGCAGATCGAACTCCAGGCAATGTACTGTCTGACCGCTTGCTCCAATTCCTTGAGCCGGGTGGCGTCTGCGCCAAGAAAGACGAGCGTGTTTCGATAATTCCTGGGGCTTGAGCCACGGCATTCAAGGATGTTGGCGGCTTCCTTACGGGCCTTGCTGTTGTCGTCCTTGGCGGTATTCGGGAACTCTGGCCCCAGGATTACCAACCGGGCCTCGCGGTCGTCGGGAACGTCATTGCTCGGCACACAGGCGTGGACTTTCACGAAGTCGCCTCGGGTATTCGCCTCCTTGCGCAAGCGTTTGACGATCTCGTCCTCAACGTCATGTTCGCTGAGTTGCCCGCCACGGTCTTCCGCAAGCCGCGATACGGTGGGCTGAGTCGAATACCAGTATCGCTTGCCATCCACATAGAGATAGGTCGCCCGGTCGGTGAGACGGCGCAGCGCATCCCCGAAGGTTGCCACCGTTTCCCCCGGTTGGACGCAACCGAGCTTGATCTGGCGATCCTCGATTCCCCGGTTCGCCGCCTTCTGAACGGGGGCAGACCCCATGTAGATCGTCCGGGCAACGCGACGGGACGCCGAGTACCGTCCAAGATTGGGATTCTCGCGGTCCAGCATTAACGGAAGCGAGTTGGCCCCATCCACGTCCTTTTCGATGACGGGAACCCAATGGTCCTCCATGTACCGTGTTAATTCAAACTGCACGGAGGAATCGTCCACCGGCACCGTGGCGGGCATGATGAGCAAGTTGCTGTCCTGCCGTTCCCAAAGGGAATGGATCACTGCCGCCATCAGGCGCAAGACGCCACGGGTGCGCTGGAATTTATCGAGCGTGGACCAGTCGTTATAGAGCCGGTCGAACAACTCAGGGTGGATCGGATAGGCCATCTTGATCCGACGCTCGTAATTCGCCTCCCGACACTCGGATGGGAATTCTTGTTGCTGCGAGCCGTAAAGCTCCGAGAAGCCACGGGCAACGGCATCGCGGGCGACGAATTGATCGCCGCCGAGCGGCTGGAAAAGACGGCGGCGCACGATCTCAAACCCCTCGTCGGGGCTTGCAGGACGCCACGACGACTCGACGCGCCCGATGGCGTTTTTGATACGGGAGAGGGCCTGCTGGCCCCACTGCCCGCCGATTTCGTTGTCGGACGAGGGTACGCTGACGACCAGCATGGTTTGCCTGGCGGCTTTAGCCGATTCGCTGATGGTCTGCGCGAAGGTGAATTGCGTGTCGAATGTGCCAGCCGGAAGGTCTGAATCGTCGCGCAGTTGCCGAGCGTAGGCAACCCACTCGTCAATCAGGATCAGGCATGGAGCGAATTTGTTGAAAAGTTGGGTGAGGGCATCGCCGGGATTCGTGGCGGTTTCGTCCGCTTCCTTGACGATCTTGTAACCCTCCTTGCCGCCCAACTGCCATGCCAACTCGCCCCAAAGAGTGCGGACGACGGTGCCATCGGGCTTCTTATGGGGCTGCCCCGGACTGATCTTCGTGCCGACCAGGACCGCCCGCTTGACGTTGGTTGCGACCGGGACGCCCGCCTCCTTGACCAGTTCTTCAACGCCGGGGAGTTCGCTGGCTGGCGTGCCGGAAAATGTGTGCCAGAGGGCAAGTTCGGAGTGGGTCTTGCCGCCGCCGAAGTTCGTTTGCAGTTCAATGACCGGATCGCCGCCCGCTCCTGCCAGCCGCAACATCGCGCCCTTGAGCAGCCCCCGCAACCCCTC
>JANXQG010000434.1 GCA_025356915.1 Planctomycetota bacterium
CCATCTGACCGCTCTTGAGTGCCATCAGCATCCAGCCGGTGACCGTCGTATCGCCCGGCTCGCCCGGGTTGTAACGCCAGCCGCCGGTGTTGTTGTCCTGGGCATATCCTATATAGTCCAGAGCACCCTGGGCCGCTTCTTTGAGATCTGGATCGAGGGTCATTCCATAAGCCTCGCACAAGGCAATCGTAGCCAAGGCGTGACCATACATCGAGCTGTCGCGAAAGTCCTTGCCGTAAGAAATCTGAATACCGCGGCTCTTCAAATAATCGAGCCCACGCTGCACGACGTTCTGGAACTCGCCCGCCTTATGTGTATAGCCCGCGCCCAGGAAAGGGAGCAGGGCCAACCCGGTGGCTGCCGTGGTGCTGGCCTCACTGCCCGGATGGGTGCAATAGTGCTGGCAGGCGTCGCTCAGGTGGTTGAAGTTCCAACTGCCGTCCTGGCGCTGGTGGGCCGCGAGCCAGCGAATCGCACGCTCGACCGCCGCTTCGCTTTTCGGCGTACCGCCGCCATAACGTACGCCCTCGCCGCGACCGCTCGGCGTGCGGCGTTTGAATTTGTCTTGCATCAAAGTATCGATCGCTTGGAGCAAATCGGGCGGCAATCGCGACCCGCCGGCCATCCCCGGCACGAGATCATCTTGAGACGTCGCAACATTAGGTGCAACGCCTGGAACATTGGTCGTTTCATCAACCACTTTCGCCGGCGGTTCAATCTTTGCTTCCTGCTCTTCTGGCCCATTCTCCGCAGTCTTGGATAACAAATCTGAAATTTCAGATCTTATATCCGAGTTTATAGATGGCATATCCATTTGCGGCTCCAGTGCCACGGTCTCCAGTGCCCCTCTGGCTACCTGCTGCACCAACGGTTCGCACAATTGCACGACACGCTCCTGCTTGGCAGAAGCTACTTTTCCAGTAGCCGTCTGCGCATCCCGGACGTGAATCGATTCCGCGGTCAGCATTCGCGCTGGCGTTCGCAGAACGAGGGCCAAAAGCATAATAATCGCGATGTGAATCACAATACTCGATCCCACGCCGACGTTGGTTCGCCGCTGGGGATCGGCCAGCCACTGTTCCCAGCGTGGCGGGATGCGAACGCGGCGGCGCAAGGAACTCCACCGCCCGGGCATCTCGATCTGCAATGCGCCGAGTTCGATCGGCGGTTCCAGCGGTTTCTCTGCCAGCTCTTCCGATGGTGCCAGGAGGCCGTCGGGCAGGGTGTCGTGCGGTTGCGAATCGTCCGCCTCCGAGTAGTCCGACAGGAGCGGTACGATGATCGGTGGCGGCGGGAGTTCCAGCACTCGATACGATTTGGAGATCACTGGCGACGATTTCGGCTGTGCCACTTCGTCCTTCGCGGCCGGTTCCAAACGCTTGGCAACCGCAATCTTGCCAGTAGGACGAGTTTCTAATCGGTCGCTTTCCAATCGGTCGCCGCCCTTTGCTGGCTGCTGAGCCGCAGGCCGAGTCGGATCGGGCTGTTTTGGCGTAGGCTCAGACACAGGTCAACTCCGGCTCAGGCGGGAAAGGCGTAAGTAATGGCTATTCCGGTTCTAGGTGCGGAACGCGAATAATTGTTACTTCTGCACTTAAAACCGGAATTGCCCAAGTAATGAATTATTCGGGCTTTTAACAATTATAGTTCATGGGAGGGCCCCATGACGCTTGATGGATGGGAAGAGCTTCAATGTCCGGGATCTGGTCCATTTTTCGGCGAGAACGCATGAAATTCACCCTTGCCCGAAAACATGGACCTGAACCCCTTGGCGTTTGGAACTCATGGTGTCGCGAGAAGAGAGTTGAGATCTGGGGTACTTCCTGATGCCGAACCCTACTTGTTTCACGGTTCCGGCTTCGGAGCAGCCGTTACGGCGGGCGATCGGTGAGGCCCATCCACGCAAAATTTAGAAAGAAGGTCGGCCAAGAAGCTGAAATACTGGTATTGTATCTCGATTTCCTTCTCCCCTGATTTCTTTTGCCGATCTCATAAATTGTAGGGTGCGTGGAGCGAACCCGAGGGAAATGGTACAATAATTGCGAAGTTCATCACCCATGGAACAAAGCCATGCCATCTCCGTTTCCTGCCATGTTCCCCTTTTCTTCCCCAGTTAGGATCTAAACGTGAGCTTGCCCGCGACCCACCCAGAAAATAGCGGTACGCTCGGCGATCGTTGCCAACTCGTCGAACAACCCGATCGAGACATTAGGATTCTCGCTAAAGTGGGTGGATTGTTAGCCACCCAATCCGGCCAACGCCAAATGCTTGCGGGCGTTTTGGACGAGCTTGAGCGGGAATTGGGGATGACCCGCGGGACCATCATGCTCTTATCTTCCGATGGGAGCGAACTGTTCGTCGGGATGGCCCGCGACATTCTCGGTGTCGAACAGAAGGATCTTCGCTATCGCCGCGGCGAGGGAGTCATCGGAGCCGTTATCGAAACCGGCGAAGCGGCGATCATCCCTCATATCTGGCAAGACCCCAGGTTCACTAACCGCATTCACCGTCGCGAACAAGAGCCGTGCGAAGACGGCAGTTTTCTCTGCGTCCCCATCCGCCTGGGTAGCGAAGTGGTGGGCACCCTGTCTGTCGATCTGCCGCTGCAAGAGGCGGGAAAGCTTGCTCAGCGGTCGCAATTATTGGGCATCGTGGCGAGCATGATCGCCTTCGATGTAAAGTCCCGCCGCACGGAGGCATTGCACCAGCAGCAACTCGAGGCGGAGAACCTGCGGCTCCGCAGCGCCCTGGAAGAGAAGTTCCGGCCGGAGAGCATCATTGGCACCTCACATGCCATGAACGACGTCTACCTGCAAATTCACCACGTCGTCGCGGCCGACATTACGGTCCTGTTGCGTGGTGAATCGGGCACCGGCAAGGAATTGGTGGCCTCGGCCATTCATTATGGCGGCCATCGGTGTCAAAAACCGTTCGTCAAGGTCAACTGCGCGGCTTTGAGTGAAGGTCTTTTCGAGAGCGAACTCTTCGGCCACGAGAAAGGCGCCTTTACCGGCGCGTTGTTTCAGCGCATTGGCCGCATCGAAGAGGCGGCGGGAGGAACCCTTTTTCTCGACGAGATCGGCGATTTCTCGCAGGCCATCCAGGTCAAATTGCTGCGAGTCTTGCAAGAACGCGAATTCGAGCGAGTGGGTAGCAACAAGACTGTCTCGGCCAATGTACGCATCATCGCCGCGACCAACCAGAACCTGGAAAACAGGGTGGAAACAGGGTTGTTTCGCAAGGATCTGTATTATCGCATCAACGTCTTTCCAATTTTCCTTCCGCCCTTGCGAGATCGCAAACCCGACATCCTCCTTCTGGCGGATCATTTCGTCGCCAAGTACGCTCGCAAAATGGCCAAGGACGTACGGCGGATCAGCACTCCGGCAATCAACATGATGTTGGCCTATCACTGGCCGGGCAATGTCCGCGAGTTGGAGAACTGCATCGAGTATGCGGTTCTGCTCAGCAAGGACGGCGTGATTCACGGGTCGAACCTTCCCCCGACCTTGCAGATGCCGGAGATCTCGGAGATGGTCGAGGCCGGCTCGCTCAAAGTGCAGATGGATCTGGTGGCGAGAGACCTCATGATGGATGCGCTGAAGGCCACGGGCGGAAACATTTCGAAAGCGGCCAAGCAACTAGGCATCACGCCGCGCATGGCCCGCTACAAAATCCGTAAGCTGGGGATCGATTACCAGCGATTCTTCAAGAAGCCGCTTGGGTGAGTTGATCCAGCGCGACATTTTTTGTCTGCGGCATCGCGGCGCGACAATTTTTGTCACAGGCAATCTCAAGTTCTTGGCATAACACGCTTTGCGTTTCAAGCGAAGTCTGCAAAAGCGTGAAATATGTCGGTGGCGATCATCGGTTGGCGACATTTTTGTTGTCCGGAGGAAACTGTGGAATCGATTCGCGAAGCCGCTACTTCTTGCGAAACAACAAGAATAAAATAACCACAGTGAGCACCGGAACCAGCATCGCCAGCACGTACATCCGCGCCTTTTGCCACCGGCCTTGCCATACCGCTGGCAGCCGCAGACGCTCGCCGCAGCCCGTCACCTGCACCTTCTCGGGAGCGTCGAGTTCCAGTTTCATCGCGGCGGCGGTGGGAAATCGGTCGAACGGCGACGTTCCAGGGCGTGGAGGATGATCTCTTCGATCTCCGCCGACAGTTCGGGCAGATGCTTGCGCGGTGCCACCGGGTCGCCGATGAGACGGGCGTTCATAATGGTGTAGGGGTTGTTGCCTTCAAAGGGCGTTGCCCCGGTCAACATTTCGTAAAGCATCACGCCCAGGCTGTAATTGACTTCCAGGCAAGTGCTGGTTTGTGGCAGCCGTGATACGGCACTAGGACATAAAGAGCAATGTGACCAGCACGAAGATGGGCAACAAAATCGCCGCACTATAAGCGATATATCCAAAGAAAGTCGGCATGACAACACCCGATTTCTCGGCAATCGCTTTGACCATGAAATTCGGCCCGTTGCCGATGTACGTCATCGCGCCCATGAAGACCGATCCCAAACTCACGGCGGCCAACAGCGACCCCTGAACGCCGGCCACCGTATCGCTGCCGCCCAGCGATTTTGCCGTCTCAAAGAACACCGCATAGGTTGGCGCGTTGTCGAGTACAGACGATAGGCTTCCGCTTGCCCAAAAGAAATGCGCAGGCAGGACCAGTCCCAACGACGGGCCATTGACTTGCAGTATCTCCAGGGGTGGCTGCATGCAAAGGAAGATGCCCAGAAAGAGCACGGCGACCTCGATAATTGCGCCGAAATCAAAGCCGTTATCTCGCCTTACCGTATCCGGACCGAACAAAAGCGACAACAGCACAAAGCCAAGCAGAACAATCTCTCGCAGATAAACCCACGGATGCCACGATGTACCCAGCAGAGGCTTGCCGGGATCCAGGAGGGCCACGGCCAGGACGACTCCTGCAAGGATCCAGGCATTGGGCCATAGACCGCGCATCCTTAGCGGCCTGACCCTCGTTTCGTCGCGTTGAACGTCAACTGCCGCCTCCCGGGGATAGTGCCAGAAGTGATCCCAAAGAAAATAGATCGCCAGCAGCAAGCCATTGGTCACGAGCCAGGCAGGCCATAACCGAAGCGTCCACAAAAAAGGGACGCCGAACAGGTAGCCCAAGAACAGCGGCGGATCGCCCAATGGAAGCAAGCAGCCGCCGCAATTGCAGACGATGAAGATGAACATAATCATCGTATGCTTGACGCGTTTCCGTTCGCTGTTGGTCTCCAACAGC
>JANXQG010000467.1 GCA_025356915.1 Planctomycetota bacterium
TCGATCACGGCGGCCGGAGCCGGCGCGAGCCGCGCGTCGGGGACGTGGATCGTGCCGAAGAGGTAGGAGGGCTTCTTCCCCTCGATGCGCCATAGAAAGGCACTTAAGAGCGAAATATTGCGCGGTTCCTTGCCGGGCGGCCGTGCCAATATCTCGATGCCGCCCTCCAGGATATCGACCCCTTCCTCCAGCACGATGTCGCCCTGACCGCCACCAAATAGATCGCGGAACAGCTTTTGAAAATGACCGCGGACCGTTTCCAGCGTCTCGGCGAACAGTCGCCGACTATCGGTATTGATGCGGTCAATGATCTTTTCCAACGAGGACTTGGCACCCGCCAGGTCATGATACTGTCCAGAAAGCGTTTTGAATCGCGACTCCAGCGACTCCAGCTCTTCCAGTGCGTCGAGATTCACATGCCCCAGGGCATTGATCTTATGGCGCAACTCTTCAATCTCCTGCTGTACCTCTTCCCGTTGCCGCTGTTCTTCGCTGCTGGGCTGGTGCTCAAGCTCGGCCAGTTCGATACGGTAATCTTCACGGAGCCTGGCAGCAAGGGCCTCGCGTTCCAGGCGGACCTCGCTGGCAGCCAAATCCTGGGCGTGGAGTTGTTCCTCGAGCTTACGGCCCCGCGAGCGTGCCCGCTGTACCTCGGAGTTAAACTGATTGCGCTGCTGCTTCACGGCTTCGCGCTGATTCAAGAAGCGGACTGTCTCGGCGGAGAAGGCTTCCTTGCGAAGATACAAATCGGCAAGCTCTGACTCAGCCCGCAGAATGTTCCATCGCGAGGCCTCGGATCGCTGGATGCAAAGCTCCAATTGCTGGCGGACCTCATTGATTGCGCGGCCGCGTTCCTGGCGAGTGTCTTCAAACTGCCCCAATCGCAATCGCAGGTTTCGCAAACGCTCTTCGCTCTTGGCCAACTCGATCTTCGTTTCCGTCGTATCGCGATTGCGGGCCTGCCGTTCGCCTTCGAGCCGGGCAACCTGCTGCTGGAAACCGGCTAGGCGGGACTCCATCTCGGACAAGCCAGTTTCGTTTCGTTGGCGTTTTTCACGGGCTTCAGCCAGCCGCGCTGCGGCGGCATCATGCTGCACCGATGCAGCCCGGGATTCGCCATCCAACGCCGCGCGCTGTTGATTGAACTGAGCCCTGCGCTCCTCGGCAGTCGTCAGCTTGAGACGATGGTCGGCCAACGCTTCCGTCGATTGAGCGTGGGCGGCCGCGTAATGCCCAACCTTTTCTTGCCGCTGCATAATCTGGGCCTGCGTCTCGTTGACTGCGGATTCAGCGGCGGTGTTGCGTGCGTCAAGGTCGGCCAGTTGCTCGTTCAATTCTCGTAATTGGCTGCGGCGAGAGATCAGACCGCTGGCACCCTGTCGCGGACCGACCACAAGCGTGCCATCGGCTTGGCGAAGATCGCCTGCCAGGGTGACAAAGTGTAGTTCGTGACCGTTGAACTCGGCCAGTTGCAAGGCATGTTCGAGCTTCTCAACGATCCAGGTCCGGCCGAGCAATCGAGCGACAAGCGGCGCATATTGGGGCTGTGTCTCGACAAAATGATCGGCGCGAGCCACAATACCCGGCTGGCCGGTCAGGTCAGGTTCACCGTCGAGCGCGGCCTTGCCATCTTCCTGCCACACAAAGCCGACACGGCCGGCGAAGCGAGGGGCGTTGAGTTTGAGAAATTCCAACAACTCGCCGCCGGGCTGGGCGACGACGTGCTGTGCCGCAGCCCCCAGGGCGACTTCAATCAGCGGGGCCATTTCCACGCTCACGCTGAGCAGGTCGGCCACTAGTCCACGCACCGCCCTGAGCGGTCCCGCGTCTGGACTCGTGGCTCGGGCAAGCACTTCCTTTACGCCCGCCGTGACACCTTCCTGCCGGCGATTTAGTTCGTCCAACACAGCCGCTCGCTCGGCCACGCCGCTTCGCCGCTGCCGCAAGGCCGCCAGTTCGTCGTTGCGAATGGCCAGTTCGCGCTGGTCCTGGGCAAGCTGCTGCTCGGCCTCCTGACGCAACTCGTTGTGCGACTGGACATTTTGGGCCAGTTCATCGCGTTGCCGACGAAAACCGTCGATCTCCGCTACGACCACGGCGATCTGCTGATCGAGGTCCGTGATGCGACTACGGCTCCGATCCCGGGCGGTCGAGGTGGTCGCGACCTGGCTTTCCAGGCCGCTGATCTCGTTGCCCAGCACGGCAATAGCCCTCATCTGCCCGAGTTGGGCGGCACGATGTTGCTCGTGCTCACCGCGCGTTTGATCCAGCCGCGACATGATTTCCGTCAGGGTACGCTCGCCTTCAACCAGCCGCTGCGCGATCTTGCGATGTAGTTCTTCGGCGGTTTCCACCGCCTCGGCTGTTTCCCGCCACTGCTGCTGCAAGTCGTCGGCTCGGGCACTGAGCGACACGACCTGGCGGCGGTGACGTTCGATCTCCTCGTCCAGGTCCTTGCCGCGATCGCGTTCATGTTCAATCGACGATTCCTGGGCGGCGATCCGCGCGCGGTTGGCGGCAATCTGGGCCTCGCCACGGCGGACTTCTTCATTGATCTCGGTGGCCTGGACGTCCAGGGCAAGCACTTGGGCTTCAGTCACTTCGGCGGAAGCCAAGGCGGCGTCGCGATCGGCGATGAGATCGCGGATTGCACTCTCGACTTTAGTCAGCCGCTCGCTTAACCGCCGCCAATCGACTAGGCCAACCTGCGTGCGAAGTTCCTGTAACCGATCGGTGTGTTCTCTGTACCGCCGTGCCTTGCCGGCCTGGGCACGGACTCCACGCAGGCGGCTTTCCACCTCATCGACAATATCCGACAATCGTAGCAAGTTCTGCTCGACCCGCTCCAGCCTTCGCAAGGCTTCAAGCTTCTTGAGCTTGAAGCGGCTGATGCCGGCAGCCTCTTCAAAAATCATGCGGCGGTCCTTGGCCGATGACTGCAATAGGACATCCACCTTGCCTTGCTCGATCACACTATAGGCCTGCGTGCCCAGACCGGTGCCAGCCAGCAAGTCGCGGATATCGCGAAGACGACTGGGATTGCGATTGATCAGATACTCCCCTTCGCCACTGCGATAAATCCGCCGCGTGATGTGGACCTCCGGCGTATCGATGGGCAGAAGATGGTTCGAGTTGTCAAAGGTGAGCGTGATCTCGGCCGCGTTCATTCCCCGGCGGGTGGGAGAGCCGTTGAATATGACGTCGGCCATTTCCTTGCCGCGAAGGCTCTTGACGCTCTGCTCGCCAAGAACCCATTTGATGGCATCGACGACGTTCGACTTTCCCGACCCGTTGGGACCGACGACCACGGTGATTCCGGGAGGGAATTCAAACCGCGTCTTGTCGGCGAAGCTTTTGAAACCGGTGAGTTCAAGAGCCTTGAGCATGGCAGAAGGGGGGGTGCAGGTCGTGGGAAGGAATAATCAATTATAACAAGGAAAGTTCGTCATTCGGATTTTTTTTCTTCCTTCTCCTTCTCCTTCTCTTCCTCCTTCGTGG
>JANXQG010000578.1 GCA_025356915.1 Planctomycetota bacterium
CGATCTCGAAGATCAGTTGATTTCCGGCGAGCAGGCGAGAATCGACCAACGAAGTACAGATCATCGCCTCGCGGGTAGCCAGACTGCACGCCTGCCGCACCGTGCGGACGCTGTGTCCCAAAACTAGGCCTGCGTCAAATACGTCGCGGAGCAACCGCTCGGCCAGGGGAAACAAACGCGCCGCAGCCGTTGGCCGGTGCAGAATCATCAGGTCGACGTCGCTGTAAGGGGCCACGTCACGACGGCCATAGCCACCGTGGGCCACGATCGCGATGTCGTTCATCAGCCCCTTCGGACCGGCCTCGCCGAGATCCTTCAAGGCATCCTCGACCAGTTCCACGACTACGGCGTCGCGAAGGTTGCTGTTCAGTGCGCAAAGCTCAATCCCCGGACAGCCGGCCAAATGCCGGGCCTTGAAGTCCTCGTGGCCTTTTGCCAGCCGCGCCTTGGCGGCCAACACGTTGGAGCGTAGCATGGGGAATGAATGGTTGAGTTCAAATGATGAAACACGAAACACGAATCACAAAGCACGAAAGGCCGAGATGCCAACAACCCTTTCGTCATTCGTCATTCGTCATTCGTCATTCGTCATTTCAAATGGCATCCGCCCCCGACTCGCCGGTGCGAATGCGGATCACATCGGCCAGGTCATGGACGAACATTTTGCCATCACCAACCTGCCCGGTCTGAGCAGCGCCCATAATCGTATCGAGCACCATCTGGAGCTTGGAGTCGGGGATCACGATCTCAATCTTGATTTTTGGCACGAAGTCAACTTCATATTCGGTCCCGCGATACATCTCGGTGTGGCCCTTTTGGCGGCCGAAACCGCGAACTTCCGAGACGGTCATACCAGAGATTCCTCGCTCAGTGAGCGCCTGTTTGACGTCGTCGAGCTTGAAATGCCGGATAATGGCTTCTACTTTTTTCATCAAAAAACTCCTGGTAACTAATAGAAGATATAACCTTCTTCGCCGTGCTGGCTGACATCCAGCCCCTCGATTTCAGCCTGCCGTGAAACCCTTAGGCCCATGACCATATCGAGTACTTTAAGGATTACGAAAGTACCGACGATGGCCAAAACCCAGGCAATTCCCGCAGCCAGCAATTGCCCTTTCCAGATGGAACCACCTTCCAATATCCCCAGTTTCATCTCGCGCAAGGCCGGATTTTGATCGCTGGCAAAGGCACCAGTAGCCCGGGTGGCAAAAACTCCCGTCAAAATTGCCCCCATCGTTCCGGCTACCCCATGCACACCGAAAACGTCCAAAGAATCGTCGTAACCGAAGAACACTTTCACGATGGTACAAGCAGTGTAGCAGACCGTGGCCCCAATCGCGCCGATCAGCAGGGCAGGTCCGAGGTTCACGTACCCAGCCGCCTGGGTAATCGTGGCCAGTCCAGCCACTAGGCCCGAACAGACACCCAGAACGCTTGGTTTGCCGCGTAAATACCATTCCAAGGCGGCCCAAGTGATTCCGCCCGAGGCTGCGGCAAAATGGGTTGCGGCAAAGGCGCAGGTGGCAAGGCTGCCAGCCCCCAGGGCACTTCCGGCATTGAAGCCGAACCA
>JANXQG010000626.1 GCA_025356915.1 Planctomycetota bacterium
CTTCAAGTTGATAGGGCAGCAGTGGAATTTTGAGCAGTTCGGTTCGCAAGGGGTGCTGCGCGGAGTTACTGCGGATCTCGGCCATCCGATTGGTCATCCGCTGCTGGAACAACTGCCGGGAAATCAGTTCCTCGGCGTCGGGGTAGACGGTCACGTTGCGATTCAGCCGCTGCATCTGCCTGACGAACTCAACCAGCTTTTGCACATCGTCGATCGGCTGATCGACCAACCGGCCTGCCAGATTGACCATTTCAGGATCGGCCTTATCGGGGAGCTGTAGGTGCAAGGTCATCTCTTCGCCATAGAGTACATGGACAAATGCCTCGCGATTGCGATAAGGCTTCCGCCGCACGGCCTGGGGAATGCGCCGCCGCACGCGGTCCAGCAGATGCAGAATATGCTTGCACGTTCCCAGTGTGTTGGTGCGGAAGTCGGGGCACGAGCAGTACGATTGCCCGCGTTCTTCTCCACGCAGGGCCACGCGGTAGGTCTTGCCCGACAGGGCACTGGCAACCGTGTAGTCGGTCCAGGGTTTCGTGGCATCGGACGACGTGATGCGGAACTTTTCGCTCTTGGCCCGCTCCTGTCGCTCGTGGAGGGCGTGCTCGACGAGTTCGCTTTCGCTGAGCAGTTCCGTCGGTCGGTTCTCGTCGGGCGGCGCGGCTAGGCCGAGCGAGGTTTTCTCCTCCAGCACCAATGACACGGCGGCCCCAACGTGCTCGCAGATCGTTTCGCATGCCGTGCAGTTGAACTTCAAGCGGTTGTTGGCGGCGGCCATGGTGGTGATCGTGGCCACGGTATTCTTGCCGCCGGATGCATTGGGAAACTTCACGCGGAATAGATCGCCGCGGAGATAGACATCGCGCTGGATGTCAACTTCATGGTTTGAACCCTGCCGAATCAACTGCGCCCCTTCCGGCCCCAGGAGTTGGCATGCCCGCACATAGGTCAATCGTGAAAGCCGATCCCGCAAGGTGAGGCGTTTTGTTGGTTTGATTTTCGGGCGGCGCGTGTGGGTTGTCATGGTGGTAATCCTCTGGTGATCAAGGCGGTGAGGGCAAAAACAACCACCCGTCAGAATATCAAGTAGGTCAGGCTTTCCAGCCTGACATTCTGACCTACGATAGTTCTGGTATCTTGGCGGGTGGTTGAAAAAACCGGCAACCTGTAAATTTTCGTTGGGTGGCAGGGGAGTGTCAAGGGAGGAGAAAGGGAATTGGCCGCAAATTACGCAGATGCCCTAAGTTTAGCGTCGTTCTCCCGATCCCTTCGAAACGTCGGACCGAAGGTCTCCCTGAGTATGGGAGACCTTTCCTCGCCCCGGGGACAAACCAACCTTACGGCCGTAAGGAAAAGAAAGAATAAGCGGTGTTCCCTTCATTTCCCCATCCCGAAGAGAGATGCCAGCAATAAGCCGGTGGTAGCGGAGCCTTTGCGCTATTGGCTTCGATATGAAAACCGGAAATATCTATTCGGCCAAGATGGACAAGATGATCATCTTCGGACCGCACGGCGAGAAGCGCGACGAGATCCCGCTGAGATGTCGGGAAGTGTGTCGCATCATCGTCGATCCCCGCAGTGGGCGATTTCTTGCCTGGAGTTCCCAGAAGCTCGTCTGCTACCGCCTGGTCGGGGGCAAGAGCAGTTAAGTTTCAGGGAGTGTGTACATTACTTGGTTTACCGTCAAGGGATTCTCACTGAAAGCTCGGGATCCCTTCCATGCGGCATCGGCAATCATGCGTTCATGTCCTGCCACCGCTTGGCACATCGACTGAAAACCCAGAGTGCAATGGCCGCTAGCACGCCAATCGAGGCGAATGGAATCCAGATGTATTGGGGCGAGTAACAGTCCCAGAGCCGTTGCGTGGCAGTGATGGCATCCATGCCGGTAACCTCCTGCAACTTTAGCATCGCCTCGGTCCGTTTGACGCCAAGAACAGCCTCAAGGGTTGCCACATCGCCGTTCCAATTCTTCCCGTCGCCCAGGGGCGTCTTCTCGGCAAGATAGCGCAAGGCCAGTACCGCCTTCTCGCCGTAACTTCCATAGACCAGCCCGGCGATCCACGAGCCAAGAAACACCCCGACACCGACTGGGATATTCACATAGCCAAGGTAAAGCCCCTTCTTCCCCGGCGGGGCAATCAGCGCCAAGTATTCGCTTTTTTTCGGCCCCGTCATCATCTCGCCAATGGAGAAGCAGAGGATTCCAGCTACCAGCATCCACGCGTTTTGGGTCCAACCCGCCACGAGTACCCCGCAGGTCGCCATGATCATCCCCAGGAGCATGGCGGAAAGGGTTCGCATCCGGCGGGTCAGCCAAGCCATACCAACCACCCCCAGGATGATGAACAGCGCATTGCAACTCAACAGCACCTGTTGCGGCACCATTAGTCCGCGTGGGGTTTCATGCACGACGATTCGATGCAGACCGCTGGGTAGCCAATCCAGGCTGCGGGCCATCGCCGAACTATCGACCCAGTCGGCGATGAAGTTAGGCTGGAGATCCCAGAGTTGGAACATCATCAGCCAGAAGCAAGACATGATGGCCATCCAGCAGAGCAACCGTGGTTCGAAGATATTCACCAGCGTCCTGCGAAGGACTTGAAGAAGGGACTCCGTCTTCGACGCGCCTGAAGGCACATCGCGGAACGTGAAAAGCAAAAGCAGGTTCAGTGAGCTGAACGCGGCGGAGGCCAGGAACAGATTACGCCACGCCTCCTTGGACTGAGACTCTCCGTGCAGGAAGCCCGGCAATAGGACACTCAGGCCAAGCAGCAGCGAGGGCATGTAATGGCCGATGAACGCCCCGACATTGACTACCCAATAGAAAATGCCCCAACCCATTGAGGAGTTCTGCTTGGTCAACTGGTGTGCCAATGAGCCTTGGATGCTCGGCTTGAAGAAGGCGGTTCCGGTGGCCAGGACCAATATGGCGATGAAAAACGCCCAATAGTTGTTGACGAAGCTCAGATCTCGCATGAACGCCATCATCACGTAGCCTGTGGTCATCAGGCTGACGGAGAAAGCCAGGGTGCGTTTGTAGCCGAAGCGGTCAGCTAACCCGCCGGTGATCACGGGCAACAGTGACTGAAAGACAGCCCACCAGGCGTAGATGATGCCTTTGTCCCCGGCAGTTAAATGTAAACCACCAGGATTGTCGGCCTGCATGATATAGATGGGGGCCATTACCCGGAGGTTGTAGAAAGCCAATCGCTCCCACATCTCGATGGCGTTGAGGGTCCAATAGGTGCGACCGAGTCCGGCGGCAGGGGTGGCAGGCTCGGAACTCGCCGTTGTGATGGTTTCACTCATGGTATTGGTCACTCACAATGGATGTTTGTCGCACACTTACTTTTTAGCGCGGCCAAACGAAACATCGTCCGGCGCATCGCCGACGAACTGCACCACACCGAGTGAGAGACGCCACCCTTTCGAGCATATCTACTTTTTCTCCGGTGCCGCCCATCGCACCGCGTTAAGCATCATTTTGCGGACGTTGGCATCGAAGAAGATCGGGTTCGTCTCGTGCCCCCCCTGGAAATAGAACATCTTCCCCTTGCCCACCTCCCAGGTGAAACCGAACTGCGACTTATCGTTCGTGCCGTTGGTCAGTTTCGAGATTCCCTCGAACACCAGGGCCTTTGGCGGGGGCACGGCGTACGGATCGACGTAGCGTTCGCTATTAGCGATGGTGAAATCGCTCAGCCCTTGCGCGATCGGGTGCGACGAGTCTTTTACAATCACCTTGGTTTCGGTGATGTCGCTGGGATAGTTCCTCCACGAGCAGGCCGTGCCTAGGAGCTTCTTGTTCGGCTTGGCGAAGTGCGACGAGTGCAGCGAAATGAAGCCCATGCCGCCCTCCTTCACCCGCTTGACGATCTTCTCGACCAGTGCGTCCTTGACCTGCCCATGCCGCTGGTGACCCCACCAGATCAACACGTCGGCACGGTTGAGTAGATCGTCGGGCAGGCCCTGCTCCGGCTGGCTGAGACTGGCCGCAACCACTTCCCAGCCTTCCAGCGGGGCAAGGCCCTCGGCGATGGCACCGTTGATGTCCTTGGGATAAACCTTCTTGGGGGCGGTCCCTTCCGACCACACGACGACAACCTGCTTCTTGGCCGCCGTGGGCTCGGCCATCCCCGGCACTCCCTGGAGCAACACCGCACCGGCCGCCGCGGCACCAATCTTCAATACGTCACGTCTGGATCGAATCAACTCACTCATCGTGTATTTCCTTGAACTGACATCTGCCATTTTGGACTTCGCTCGGATACGCTCCGAGCAGCAATAGTCCCTCTATCTTAACAAGGCATATCGTCACTTTCCAGCAGGCGAACTGTTTTCCAACGATCAAGTGGACTGAAGGCCACACTACGAGGTTCCACGGTATTTCAAAGTGCCAGCCGAGGGCGGGCCAGGCGGGCCGAATCCAGAGGCAAGGCAACCGGCGTCAAAGGCCGCTGTAGGAAGTAGAAACCATTCCTACTTCAGTCAGGACATTTATTATTACTTGATTCCAGTTGCTTCAGCATCCGCTCGATCCTCGACAAACAACTTGCCTTGCCAAGAATCGCCAGGCTGTCGAACAGCCCGAGGCCGACCGATTGGCCGGTTACCGCAGCGCGGAGGGAATGGACGATGTCGCCGATCTTCACGCCTTGAGCCTCAACAAACGCATGGGTCATCTGTTCCAGCGGCTGGGCCTCGAACGATTCCACAACGGCTAGTTGGCCACAATACTTGG
Organism: Planctomycetota bacterium; assembly: GCA_025356915.1. Taxonomy (GTDB): domain Bacteria; phylum Planctomycetota; class Planctomycetia; order Pirellulales; family Thermoguttaceae; genus JANXQG01. The sequence continues at coordinate 4,745 of JANXQG010000626.1, forward strand.
CCAAGAGTTCGGCAGCACCCAGCTTTTGCAGCGACTTGGCCACGGCCTTCTCGTCATAGACGAGATGGTCGTCGGCAACAAAGAAGTAGACGTAATCGAGGATGTCGCCCGAAGTTTTGATGCGGTCGCCGGCGGCGCGGATGACATGTTCGATCTTCGCTCGCTCTTGTGGTGCAGGCGTCTCGCCTGCACCACAATGCTCCACGATTCCAGCACGCTGCAAGTAGGGCACGACTCGTTCGACCTTTTGCTCCAGCGTCAGCCGCTGCATGTGCCGATCCTGGAAGGACCAAAGCTTCTTGGGATCAAAGCTGGCGGCCGCCTTGTTCACGCGCTCCAGCGAAAAATGCTGAATCAACTCCGCTCGGCTGAAATGTTCCGTCTGATCGTCCAAGGCCCAGCCCAACAGGGCCAGGTAGTTGGTAATCGCCTCCGGAAGATAACCGACTTGCTCGTAGAAATCAACCACTACCGGGTTGAACGTATTTTGATCAACCGTTAATCCCAAGGCATCGGCCACCTTGCGGCCATGCTTCAACAGGGTGGCGAAGTCGGCGTTCTTGAGATATTTGTCGAGCTTCCGCTTGCTGAGCTTCGTCTTGCTGCCCGGTTCGGCTACGAAGGGCAAGTGGGCGTAAATCGGCAAATCATACCCCAGCGATTGGGCGATGAAAATCTGTCGCGGCGTGTTCGACAGATGCTCTTCGGCACGAATGACGTGCGTGATCTTGAAGTCATAGTCGTCCACCACATTGGCTAGGTGGTAAAGGAAGGAACCATCGGCCCGCTGGATGACGTGATCCTGCTCGCGTGCCCAGTCCACCGCCACGTCGCCGCGGATGATGTCTTGAATAACAAGAGTTCCTTCACGCGGCATTTTCAGCCGCACGGCCGGTTTCCGCCCCTCGGCTTCAAAGCGGGCGCGATCGACCGCCGTCTCGGCCATGAATCGGCGGCTAGAGAGGAAAACTCGCTTCTCGCGCTCAGCCGCTTCCCGCTCGACCTGCAACTCCTCCGTCGTGGCGTAGTCGTAGTAGGCCGCCCCAGCCGCCAGCAGCTTCTCGACCGCTGCCTGATAACGATCGCCACGTTGCGACTGGTAATAGGGACCGTACGGGCCGCCGACCTCCGGTCCCTCGTCCCAATCAATTCCCAGCCAGTGGAGGCCGTGCAGAATCGGGGCCAATGCCTCTTCGACATTCCGCTGCTGATCGGTATCGTCGATGCGGAGGATAAACTGCCCCCCGTGCCGCCGGGCGAAAAGCCAGCAAAAAAGCGCGGTTCGAACACCGCCTATGTGTAAATAGCCGGTGGGGCTGGGAGCAAATCGCGTGCGAACGGTCATTGGGGGCATGTTAAAAGATGACGGAATCAAAGTGTTTGTAGGAATCCCCATTATCCCCGTAGGGGCGAGGACTGTCCACACCAGTACGGCTTATCCCTCGGACAAGAATCAGCCCCGCCCAGGTTGGAGGGAATCTTGCCTCCGCACCAGTCCGGGGTAAATCTCCAGGCTGAGGTCCTCGAACAGCCCGGCTTTGTAGCGCTCGATGGCAATCGCGCCCATCACGGCGTTATCGGTACAGAGGTTCAGGGGAGCAATGTGAAGCCGCACGTCGCGCGCAGCCGATTCTTCCTGCAATCGCATGCGGAAGCGGGCGTTGGCCGCCACGCCGCCACCCACGCAGAGCTTTTGCAAGCCGGTGAGCCGCAATGCAGCGAAGGTCTTGTCCAGCAAGACATCAACCACGGCTTCCTGAAAACTGGCCGCCAGGTCCGCGACCTGCTGCGGGCCAAGTTCAATCTGTGAAAAGTCCGGCCGCCCCGGCCCGGCAATGCGGTAGCGAACGGCCGTCTTCAGACCGCTAAAGCTGAAATCCAGTCGATCATCTTCACCCAGGAATGAGCGGGGTAGAGCATAAGCATGCGTATTTCCGCCTTCGGCCGCTTTCTGGATCGAGGGACCGCCGGGATAGGATAGGCCCAACATGGCTGCCACTTTGTCAAACGCCTCGCCGGCCGCGTCGTCGATCGTCGCGCCCAGGAGTGTGAAGTCCAACGGTCCCTGACAGCGATAGAGACTCGTATGCCCGCCGCTGATGATCAGGCCGACACAGGGGAACACGTCGTCGCTGCCTGCGGTGATGCGGCAGGCGTAGATATGGGCCTGCAAGTGATTCACGGCCAGCAGCGGCTTGCTGATGGCCAGGCTCAGTGCCTTGGCCGCTGCAAGCCCAACCAACAACGAGCCTGCCAGTCCCGGCGTGTTGGCCACGGCCACGGCGTCGATGTCGGCCAGTGTTAGGTTGGCCCGCTGGAGCGTCTCGTGGATTACCGGCAAGATACGTTCGAGGTGTGCCCGCGAGGCGATTTCCGGCACGACGCCGCCGAACCGTCGGTGCAGGTCATCTTGCGAAGCCACCACCGATGCTTTGACTTCAAGCTGATCCGTAACGATCGCCGCCGCCGTTTCGTCGCAAGTTGTTTCGATGGTGAGGATATGCATGATGTGTAGCCGTCATTGTCTCCAAATAATACACTCAGATCAACTCCCCCTCTTTGTTGGGGTGATCTGCGGGGATAATGCAAGGCAGCCTATTGGGGCGGACAACATTCTACGTCTTTCATGCCACCAAAAATTGTTCGCAAACCATCAGAATCCAGAATCCGCTTACTCTGGGTACGAG
>JANXQG010000652.1 GCA_025356915.1 Planctomycetota bacterium
CAGTGGAGGCTGCCTCGGTTCGCTTCTGGGCCGCTTCTGCACCCTGGGGCACAGAGCCTGTAGCTCCTTGACGGCTGCCTGCCGCAGATCGTGGTTCACGCTGTTGTACTCCTTGCCCCACTTCTCCTGGAACCCGTCCAGCTGCTGGATGCGGTCCGCTAGGCCGAGGTAGCAGAAGTTGTCGTTGCTAGTCCGCTCCATGCGGGCGTAGACAACACCGCGCACCAGACCGTAGGCCAGATGTTCCAGGCGGCCCCAGGTTGCCCAGGGGCCCCAGGCCTTGACAGCGCGTTGAAATGCTTCGAACTTTTTGATATGCAGAATCATGGTCATCACTTTCGTTGATATTGTTGGGTCGTATCCACGAGCCGCGAACAACCACCGAAGGTGGACCTCGAATTTGCTGGGAGAGAACCTAGTGGTGCATGGTACACGTCATACTAACTTGTTCCGTCCCATCCGTCAAGGCGGGCGCGTTTCAGAAGGTCCACGTCATCCGTTCCGGTAGCTGCCAGCATGTCTCGCAGGTACAAGAGTTCGTCTGTCGACTCCGGAATCGTTAGGTACCACGACTGCCGATTGTAGTACCAGAGGACACCCATAAAGCCTCTGCCGCCCCTCATGGTGACTACGACGATCATCGACGCCGCTGGCTCCCCTTCGCGTATCCGGAGGCTGCCCAGCCAGCACCGATCAACTGGAAGCCCGTGCTACCGCAGCAGCGGTAGAAGTCAATGGACCCACATGTGGGGCACGCGCTCACCGGGTCCTCCGACACCTTGTGGTCCACGGTCCACTCGGCCCGACACGTTCTGCAACCGTACTCGTAAGTCATCTATTGCTCCGTGTAGCTTTTTCTGATTTCTTGCAGCAGATGCCTGTTCAGCTTCTCGGCAGCGCGCAACCTATCCCATCCATTTATCAGAACGTACGTGAGTATGCAAACGTAGATGCTGGCGATACCCGTAGCGACCCATAGCCATGTGGGAGCCAGTACATCATGGACAAAGCTGCGGAAGCACCAGAAGCTTAGTAGGAAACCCGTTACGCCTGGGATGGTACTGCGCAAATTCATGCGTCCTCAGAAGAAAACGCGTCCGTTGTCGGGGAACGCGGTCATGTCTAGTTGCGTGCGCAGATACTCCATATTGAGGAAGAGCGGTTTGATACACGCGCCTGTCGATGCCCACTTGAAACGACTGTCAACCTTGGCGATCATCCTGTATTGTACGAACTGCACGACAGACCCATCGATGGCCCAGTGGCCGAACCGGCACCAGTCCGGTAGCGTACCCCCTGGGATCCACAACGTTGGGTTGTTAGGATCCGGGATGATGGCATGGAAAGCGATGTATATTCTTTCGACGTCTTGGTTTTGTGGCACCTGAATGCTCAAGTACTTCGTTGCCACGGCGGGCACGATGAATGTTTGCGGTGCCGTAGGGTCCAGCGTCACCACGACCTGAACAGCATTCTGATTTGGGTTGGTGAATCGCAAACGCCACGACTGTATCTGGCCTTCTCCTCGGAAAGGAGGTACACACTTGTAATGAGCTTGGAACTCCGGTGTCCCGAGTTGATCGGTCTTGGCCAGCGTTTCGGACCCGTTCCAATTCAGGTGGCCGCGCAAAAGATCCCAGAAAAGAATGGCGTCGCTGCGTATTGGTTCCTGCAAGAGCACGTGGTTTTTCGCTACGTCCTTGGTCCACACTGGATTTTGAGCCGCATCCTGTGTGGTGATGGTCACGAACTCTTCGTACGATGTCTCCTCCATCGTCACGCCGCTCAGCCAATCGAAGCACACGGGCCCTAGGTTCGACTCAGACTGCGGCAAGCTTGGGATCGCGCATGGTTTGGATTCGTAACATGGCCAGCAACGTAGGTATATGGTGTCCCCGGCTACAGGACCGTACCCTTCCAAGACCGAATGTCCAGGCGGTGCTTGCGGAGGGAATTTCGCATTTCCAGCCATAGTGATGCCGTATACGTACACGCCATTGGACTGGTTGACTAGTACGGACGACGCTACTTCGAAACCACCGAAACGGATCGTAAGCTCATCGTGTGGGTAGATTTTTACCGTGCTGGAAACTGTCAGCGTCTGCTGGACCCGGTACGCTACCCGAACTCCAGCTACAGGGTTGTCGGGGAACGCTACGACCATTGTGTTCAACGGGTTCGTCCACGCGAGGTTCACGTTGCTGGCTACGTCAGTAGCGGTGATGACGGTCAACGGCACACTGGGCAGCACCACATACTGACGGCCCACCACACCCGTGATAGTGCCCGCACCGTCCACGAGGGTGCTGTTAAACGTGGCTACCAACGTGGATTCCTGGATAGCATCTACGGTCACCGGATGTCCATACAGGAGGACCTGGGAACCCGTGGGGTGCTGCGTACGGAACTTTTCCTCGAAATCCAGCGTCATCTGGTTTTGTGTCACGTCCGTCTGGAAGTCCCTGACGGTCATAAGCTCCGAATTCTGTACTAGAATGCGACTCCCGACAACAACCCACGGGCAAATCTCGTTGGTAACGATCCGCTGCGAATTGATGTTGCCGTCGGATGCCAGGCTGGTAGATGTATCGGCCATGATGAGGCTGGTGAAATCACCTATTTTTCTGGTAAATCTAGTAGTACCTGTCAAGAACGGGTCGATCGGTATAGCGACTCCCAGCACACGGGTATAGGCACTGCTCTCCGTGGGCAGCTCACTGTTGAGCACGTCACGGATCCTGGTAAGTATTCCTGCCACGCTTCAGACTAGCGCGATGCCGTTAGTCTTAGTGCATGAGACGGATCCTTTACGCGGCCCCTATTTCCTTCGAGCGCAAGGATTACGAGAGGGATGTCTGGGCCGACGAATTATTGAAGCGCCTTCAGCTCACGTTCGGATCCTTCATCACCAATGTTCCAGCCGGCTCCAGCTTGGCTTCAGCCCTCCCCCCGCAGGGTGGTGGGTTCGGTGTCGTATCCACGTATGATCCTGCTAAGGCCCCGTTGGAGCTGGCCGTCGTCCCAGACTCCAACTCCGCAGCCACTGTGGCCATCCAGCCTGGTTGGGCCGTGTTTCCAAGTGGTGAACTGATCATCATCGCTGCCCCTCTAACGGGTATCACGTTGGCATCGACGGCCACTGGCGCCATCAACGTCGTGTACCTACAGTTCAACGAGGAAGAGGGCGCCGACCAGCTCACCCGTGGGAACGTGCTGGTGCCAACGACGGTGCAGTACTTGTCGGACCCAACGAAGTACTTGGCCAGCGTATCGCTTACTGCGTGGCAGTCCTTCACGTCCGTGGACCTGCAGACCAAGATCCCTCTGGCTGTTGTGGGCATCGATTCGACTGGAGCACTCAACATTGACCAATCGAAATCGCAACTCACCACGAACCGTCCGTG
>JANXQG010000002.1 GCA_025356915.1 Planctomycetota bacterium
CCTACGACTACACGGATCCGGATTTCCAGAAGCACGTGCGCGAGGTCTGGGCCCGGCTGCGCAAGGATGGGGTCCGCGGCATCAAGTTCGATTACCCGGAAAGCGGATGGCGACCGGAGGGCGGTTTCGAGGATCGTCATGCCACGACGGCGTCGGCCTATCGCAAGGTCTTCCAGCTTTGCCGTGAAGGGCTTGGCGACGATGCCTTCATCGACGAGCGTAACCTGGGTGAATGCGGCAGGCCGTGCCTCGACGTGACCGCCGGCATCGTCGATACCCAGCGCACTTGGGGCGATTCCAATGGTTTTTATCCAGGCATGGTGACCATCGACGGCCTGCGTTGGTACAAGAACCGCACCGTTTTCAACTATTACCCGGATTCCAAAACCGTACATGGAATCAGTCCGGAAATTCGCCAGTCGATGTTGACGATGATCTATCTGACCAGCGGACGGATTGACCTGGCGACATCGTTCAAATTGTTTACGCCGGAAATCACCCATGATTTCTCCCGTATCTATCCCGCCTACCGAGAGCCTTTCACGGCGAGGCCGCTCGATGCATTCAGCGGAATCCGGGATCCACAGGTGTATGATCTGGAATTGACGGCCGACTGGCATCAGGTTGCGCTTTACAATTCCACCGACAAGACGGGCATGGTCTCGGTCGCCATTTCTGGCGACCGGACGGCCGGCGCAATAGGCCTGGATCCGGCGGCATCGTATTATGCCTACGACTTCTGGTCCGACTCGTTCATGGGCAAGCTCTCCGGTTCTGCGAAGATCCAGCGGTCGCTGCATCCCAATTGCTGCGCAATGATCTCGGTGCGCAAGGTCCAGGACCATCCCCAGGTTCTTTCGACCAACCGCCATATTCTGCAGGGCTGGGTTGATCTTGCCAACGTCAAATGGACTGCGGCCAGCAAACGTCTCTCGGGCGTGGCCAGAGTTATCGGTGGTGAACCGTTCATGATTGTCATCGCCGGTAACGGCAGTAAGGCGATCAGGGCTGTTGCCGACCACGCGACGGCCAGGCTTGCGGCTCATCCTGAGAAGGGCATGAACGTCATCGTCTTGGAACGGCCGGATAGCGCGGACGTCAATTGGCAAGTCGAATACGAGTGAAACACCTCGCAACAGCGGGCCTCCAGTGCCGGATCTCCAAGGTCGATATGCCCCGCAAAGCACAGGTAGTTCAAGATGTCTGAGGCATTCGACGTCATACATGCCATTCGACGGGAAGGTCCAGAGGTCAGTAAGCGACCTGGATAAGCACCGTTGACGGATAGGTTACCCTGTTGTCCCACGAACAATCCGCTCTGTCAACCTCCAGGAGCGGCGCATCCGTGCCGGGCGGCAGATTGCATTTCGAGGCGGATGAGCCGACACACTCCACATGTTCCGGCCACCACGGAACCCGCCGGGAAGGCGCACGCCCCCGCAGGTTAGCTGAAGGTCCTTGCGTGCGGCGGTGTGCGCCACCGCCAGACGTTTTGTGCGGCCGAAAATTGCTGAAGTGTGCCGTGCTTTCCGGAGTTGTTGCAGCAGCAGCCGGGGCGACCGGCCGGTTCGCCGGCTATACTCCTCCAGTTCCGGCCCCGCGCCGGTGATCTTCGCAGCGTCGGCCGCCGAGAAGCCAGCCCACAGCTTGGGCAAGGCAGGCCGCGAGCGGACCCGCTGCTGGCAGAACCGGGCGCAACGGTCCAGTTCCCGTTCCAGCCCCAGGCCCAGCGTCAACAGTTCCTCATCGGCCAGGTCGAGGCGGTAACCTCGGCCGCCGGGAACCGGCTGGAGTCGCAGGTCCTTGCGGAACCGGCACTGGCCGGGGCCGGCAAAAGAGACGCCCCACGGTACGCGGACACCGGCGAAGCCGGCCAGGCGGGTACGGTCGCGGCCTCCGGCGGCTCGTCGCCGACGAACTTGTGCCAGGAATCGGCCAGCTCGCGTCGCAACTGACTCACGCGGCCGGCACACACCTTGAACCGCTTGGCGACGTCGGTCGTGCGGTTGCCCAAGGCCAGCGACTCAGCGATCCGGCGATCTCGCCGTTTCAAGCCCTTGAGCCTTCGACCGTGGAACCTGGACCGCGAAAGCGACACCGAACGTCTGATCCGTATCAACAGCGCCCCGCACTACGTCGCGTCGAAGGCTGGCATCCACGGGCTGACCCACTCGTATGCCGCCCTGCTGGCCAAGGAAGGCATCACCGTCAACGCCATCGCCCCAGCGCTGAGCGAGACGGAGATGATGCCGGACAACCCGCGAGCCACCCCAGCCTTGATCCCGGTGGGCAGGTTCGGCACGGTGGACGAGGTGGCCGACGTGGTGGTCATGCTGGCCACCAACGGCTACATCACGGGCCAGACGATCAACGTCAACGGCGGCTGGTACATGAGCTAAGGCAGGGCCATGATCCTTCGCGCCGACATGGACGCCTTCTACGCCTCGGTCGAGGAGCGGGACCGGCCGGAACTGGTCGGCAAAAGCCCAGGAAAGTCGTAGCGTACATTCTGGCGGACCTCAAGAAAAAGTGGCTCCCCTGGGCCGGGCGGCACACCAGCGAGCCTCCATGAAGCTCCAGCGGCCCTCAGTGAGGATGATCCTGATGGCTGCCGACTACCCCGGTTCCTGCCCCTCCAGCTCGACTTTTTAGATCACGGATTAGATCACCGAGGCCAAGAAACGAAAACAGCCGCATCAAGCGGCTGCTTTGTAAGTCCTTTCGGGATAAGGACTTCAATCTAAGTCGGGGCGACTGGATTCGAACCAGCGGCCTCTTGGTCCCGAACGAAATAGCGATGCTTCCGAAGCCCCTATATTACAAGGATTTACGCCGACCGCTTCGCCCGTTTGCACCAGGGTTTGCACCAGCAACCCGGAAAACGATAACGCCGTCACCG